>JARRPY010000037.1:0-12133 GCA_037382425.1 Deltaproteobacteria bacterium | reverse complement strand
GACCACGGAAAAATGACGGTAAGGGAACGGATCGATCATTTATGTGATCGGGAGACCTTTCAAGAACGGGGGATTCTGGCAGGGGTGGCCATGTATGATGAGACGAATACATCCCTGCTCAAGGATGTGATTCCGTGTCCGTTTGTTATGGGGATCGGTAAAATTGAGGGAAGACGGATGGCCATCCATGGGGATGATTTTACAATCAAGGGGGCTTCCGTGGGCAGGATGTACAAGGCCAAGGGGGCCTATTTTGTCAAGATGGCCCGCAGCCTGAAGCTTCCCATGGTGCGGCTCATTGAAGGCGCGGGCGGATCCATTCGAGAGATTCTGGAAATCGGTTACACCGAACTTCCCAGCTCCGGGGATGAGTGCGCCCAGAACCGGGTGGAAGTCATGTCGGAAATTCCGGTGGTATCGGCGGGTTTTGGTTCTGTGGCAGGCTTGGGGGCGCTCTACATGGTCCAGAGTCATTTCTCGGTGATGGTGAGGGAAAAGGCCCATGTATTTGTGGGCGGCCCCCCGTTGGTCAAGTCGGCATCAGGGGAAGAGATGACCAAGGAGGAACTGGGTGGGTACCGGCTTCACACGCGGTTAACCGGGGTGGTGGACAATGATGCCGTGGATGAAGGGGATGCCCTTCATCAGGTGAAGCGATTTTTGTCTTACCTGCCTCCGAATGTCTGGGAGATGCCCGAACGACGGGATGCGGATGCCGACGATCCGCTTCGTCGGGAAGACGAACTGGTTTCCATTGTGCCGAGAGATGGACGGAAGCCCTATAATATGCGGAAGATTCTAAACCATGTGCTGGACAGGGACTCCATCTTTGAGATCGGCAAATATCAAGGCCGATCCCAGATCACGGCATTGGCCCGGTTGAACGGGTATCCGGTGGGGGTTCTGGCCAACGACCCCCATTTTCTGGGGGGCTCCTTCAATTACGATGTGGCCGAAAAATTCCAGCGGTTTATTGACATGTGCGACACCTTTCATCTTCCCATTGTCAACCTCTCCGATCAGCCCGGGTTTACCGTGGGAAAGCAGAGCGAAATACACGGGACTATCCGCAAAGGGGTGCGCGCGAGTTTTGCCATGATTCAGGCCACCATCCCGATGGCAGTGGTATATGTGCGCAAGTGCTTCGGTGTAGCCGGTGGAGCACAGAAAAGCGGCATTCGGCTGAGCTGGCGATACGCGTGGCCTTCCGCCCTATGGGGAAATATTCCGGTGGAAGGGGGGGTCTATGCGGCGCACCGCCGTGAAATTGAAGCGGCCCCTGACCCGGAGTCCTATCTTAGGGAAGTTCAGGATACCTACAAGGCCATTTCCTCTCCTTTCCGAACCGCAGAGGCCTTCGGCATAGAGGACATCATCGATCCGCGGGATACGCGTGCGCTCTTATGCGACTGGGTCGAAATGGCCTATGAAGTGGAAAGTGGGCATCTTGGTGTAAAGACACGTGGGATGCGCTGCTGATCAGGAGATGTAGTATTACAGACCCTTTGGAAATGATGCCCGTAAATGGCCAGGGTGATGGCCAAAGGGATCGAGGCGGGCCGACGAAACAGGGTCCACACCAACAGTCGCCAGTAGTGAAACCGCTCTCTGCCGATGAGTCCCAGTCGGATGCTGCAGCGGAAGAATGCAAGGAAGTGCTGTAAATCGACGGATCTCGGGATTTCCGGGGTATGATATTCCCTTAGAAATGTCTTGATCCGTTTGTAGTAGTGTTTGGGCGTGTAGATGTATCGGATGATCGTGCTGTAACCGTCACGGAGGATATCCAGATCCATTTTGGGGATGATATTGGTGGTCCCGTCGGTGTTTCCGGACATGTGCCCCAGAAGCCGCCCCTGTTGTTTCAGTCGTTCATACAGACGGGTCCCGGCAGGTGCCTGAAGGAGCCCCACCATGGCGGTGACAATGCCGCTGTTCTGAATAAAATCAATCTGCCGCTGAAAAATGGAGTCGGTGTCGTTGTCAAAGCCGACAATGAATCCTCCCTGTACCTGCAGGCCTGCGCGTTGGATCCGCTTGACACTCCGGACCAGGTCCCGGTTTTTGTTCTGGGTCTTCCTGCATTCGGCGAGACTACCCTCATCCGGTGTTTCAATCCCCACAAAAACGGTGTCAAAACCGGCCAGTACCATCATGTCCATCAACTCATTGTCATCGGCCAGATTCAGGGAGGCTTCCGTGTTGAATCGTATTCCTTTTTTTCCGCTCCGCCACTGAATCAATTGGGGGAGAAGGTGTTGTTTCAGGTAATGCTTGTTTCCGATAAAGTTGTCGTCTACAAAAAAGACCTGTCCGCGCCATCCCAAACCGTAAAGGGCTTCCAATTCTCCGATGATCTGCCGACTCTGTTTGATTCGGGTGCGGTGGCCGAACAGGGCCGTGACATTACAGAATTCGCAATTAAAAGGACATCCACGGGAAAATTGGATGCTCATGGAGGCGTACCGTTTCATATCCAGCAGTTCCCACCTGGGCGGGGGGGTCTGGGACATGTCTGCGTATTGTTTGGTTTGGTATATTTTCTTGGGGGTGTCGTTTTTTAAATCGCTGAGGAACAAAGGAAGGGTCAACTCCGCTTCGTTCAGCACAAAATGATCCACCTCGGGGAACTGTTCGTGCTCGCTGGTGAACAACGGGCCGCCTGCCACGACCCGCAATCCGGCCTTTTTACAGAGGGAAATCGTCTCCCGGGCCGATGCCCGCTGGACCGCCATTGCACTGATGAATGCCAGATCCGCCCAGTTTAGATCCTCCTGGGTCAGCTTGGTGACATTGACATCAACGAGGCGAATGTCCCATTCCTGTGGGAGCATAGCCCCCAATGTAAGGAGACCCAGCGGCGGGAAGGCCGCCTTTTTGCGGATAAATTTAAGGGCGTGCTTGAAGCTCCAGAACGTATCCGGAAATTCCGGATAGACGAGTATGATATTCAACGGGGTCGTCTCCGTTTTGCTGGTTCACCGCCAAGGTGTTCAGGAATCAGTATTCACCGGGCATTTCTTTGAGCTGTGCCAGGGAGAAGACAGGGCCGTCCTTACAGACGTACTGATCCCCGATATTGCACCGGCCGCAGATGCCGATGCCGCACTTCATGCGCATTTCCAGAGAGAGGATGATCCGTTCGGGCGGGAATCCGAGCTTTTCGAGCACGGGCTGGGTAAAGCGGATCATGATGGGCGGGCCGCAAACGATGGCAATGGCATTGTCAGCGCTGGTCACCTTTTCCTCTGTGATGGCCGGGACGAAACCGATATTGTATTTCCAATCCGGATCATCTGTCCCGTCTACGGTAATGTGCATATCCATGTCGTCCCGTTGCTCCCACTGGGCCAGTTCATCTCGATAGAGGAGCATGCCCGGGTTACGGGCGCCGTAGACGACGGTAATGTCTTCAAACTTGGACCGGTTGTCGGGGTGAAGCATATAAACAATGCTGGAACGCAGTGTGGTAAAGGCAAAGCCCCCTCCGATGATGACCACGTTTTTCCCGTCCATCTCATGCCAGGGGTACCAATTGCCCAGGGGGCCGCGAATTCCCATGACATCGCCTTCTTTCATGTTGTGAAGATAGGTGGTCACGGCCCCCACCTTGTTTACCGTAAAGGTCACGAAACCCTTTTCTGTGGGAGATGACGCAATGCCGATGGGTATTTCTCCTTTACCGGTCACAGAGAGTTCGGCGAACTGTCCCGGCGTGTAGGCAAATTTCTCCTCATCTTCCGGGTTCAAAAAGACAAACCTGAAGGTCTTGAGATTCTTGTCCTCGGTCTCGGTGACGATGTCGTCTATTCGAACCGGATAGGGCAGATACGGATTTTCCAATGCAACCTCCTAAGATTTCTGAGTGCCTAAAGTGCCTAAAGTGAGCTAAAATGCCTAAAGTTCATGATTGGAGCTAAAGTAATTACAGTTTGAAGCGATGCAAGCCTCTTAAATGGGCGCAATGTTTTCCCGAAAGCTCTTTCGAATACGCCTTGTTATCCACGGAGTCGGTATAATTTCAAACTTTAGTCACTTTGAACTCCATACGCATTCATTAACCGGCAAACCTCTCTGATATCGATGTTCACGGGGCAGTACCGGACACAGCGGCCGCATCCCGAGCACTGGACGCCGTTTTGGTATTTGTCCACATAATACTTGAGTTTGTGCATAAAGCGCTGTCGAACCCGCTGGAATTTCTGGTCTCTGGGATTGTGTCCCGATCCGTGAAGGGTGAAGAGCGGAAACATGCATGAATCCCAGTTTCGGATGCGGTCGCCTCGCTTGCCCGTGATTTCGTCCTGAATATCGAAACACCAGCAGGTGGGGCAGAGGTAGGTACAGGTGCCGCAGTTAAGACATGCAAAAGCCACCTCCTCCCAGAAGGGGGCATCAAACAGTTCGGTGGCCACCTTGTCTTTCAGGGCGTCTGTGGGAACCGGTATCTGAATCTTATCCTGGGCCGTTGCGGCGAGTTTTTCGGCATCTTTCAGCGCGGCGTCATCGGCCGGATTCCCGCCCGATGCCTTTTCCAGAAACGCCTCTCCTTTTTTGTTCAGTGCCTTTACCAGGTAGGTTTCGTCCAGGTCGAACATGAGGGCGTCAAGCCCCTGTTCGTGAAAGGGGCCTCCCCCCACTTGGGTACAAAAGCACGTCGAACACGGCTCGTTACAGCCCAGGCCCACCAGGGTAGTGGATTCGAAATGCTGAACCCAGTACGGATCCCTGTACTCCGGATTGTCAAAATTGCGTTTGACGATCTGAAATGCGTGGGCGTCACACGGCCGAATGCCCACCACCGCTTGGGGTGAGTCGTCCTTGGGCGCCTCTTCCAGGAGGTGGGCATCCTCATCCGCCTCATCCAGGGAATATTCAAACATGCGCTCCGACTCGGGATAGACAAGGGATTTGGCCGAAAGCCTTGTGTTTTGATAATTGAAATCAGGGGGTTTCCCTTTTTCCAAGGCCATGAACGCATGGAAGTCCCCATCCCTTACGGGAACCACCACCCGATAGGCGTCCTTCAACTCCTCCAGGATCCCCGTCCACTCATCTTTGGAGAATATCTTTTCGGTCATCAGCCACGTCCTCTTTTCTTTCACAGAAGGGAACGGAAAAAACTTCTGTTCAATAACCTATTTGATAAAATCGTTATAATCGTCAGGCTTGTAGACATCCAGCGGCGGTCGCTGCTCGAGTGTCAGGCCGGCCTCCCACGAGAAGAGTTCCCGGGCGTCTTTGTTCAACTTCTTGGTGAATTGCCGCATGCGGATGCCCACCGGACAGACCCGCTCACAGGCCCCGCAGTCCGTGCATCTTCCGGCGCAATGATAGGCCCTCAGGAAGTGAAAGGTCAGGGTGTCTGTGGGATCGATACTCTTGCCCACCCATTGAGGATTGGACTCGTCCACAAAGCAGGTGGGACAGTAACATAAAGGGCAGGCGTTTCTGCACGCATAGCAGCGCAGGCACCGGGATATGAGCCGGGTGAAGAAATGCTGCCGTTTCTCAGGCGACATCCCTTCGATCTTTTCCACATCTTTATAGGCGTTCATGTCGGCCGGCTCTTCAACCGGCTCCCCGAGCATTTCATCATAAATCACCGGATTGTGGTGGGTACAGGTGGAGCAGTTATTCTGAATGAATTTGGCTCTGTCCAGGGTCTTTTCAAACCCTTCTCCTTTCACCGTGAATTGCGTACCGTTTTCGCTGATCTCCAGTATTTCCTGCTGCTTGACCTCCCTCATCACGGCCCGGTGATCGATCATCCCCTCGCACGGAATCCCCACAATATAAAGTTGATCCCGTTTGATCTGATTTTCCACGATATGGGTCACCATATTCCTGGAATTACAGCCCGTGGCCACAATCCCGATTTTATCCGTGCGCTTGGTCAGATAGTTGCACAGATTGAGGGCGCAAAAACTGTCCCAGTAAAGGATGTCCACTTTGGCCGGATCATCGATCAGGACCGGTTCGTTCATCATGGGAACCGTTCCTTTCTTGTACCCGATAAAGACGTCAACCGCCTTGTCCTTCAGAAGCCGCGACGCGGTTTCTCTAATTTTTTCACCATATTCGAGCATTATGCCACCTCAGCTCTCTTCTTGATAAAGTAGTGCGCGGGGCCGAGGGCTTTCACCTCTTCGGCGACGATGTTGGCGACTTCCACAAATTTGGTTGCTTCGGCAGAGGATATCCAGGAGAAATGGAGTCGTCCGGGCTCAATGCCGATATGCTCCAAGAGGCCCTTCAGCAGTGCGAATTTGCGTCTTGCGTAGTAATTACCTTCCAGGTAATGGCAGTCTCCGGGATGTCACCCCGACACCCAGACGCCGTCTGAGCCGTGCCGGAACGCGGCGAGAATGAACTTGGGGCTCACCCTGGCTGAACAGGGAACCCGGATGATACGGAAGTTGGGCGGGTATTGAAAGCGGCTTACACCCGCCAGATCAGCAGCGCCATAGCTGCACCAGTTACATAAAAATGTTGTGATCTTGGGTTCTCGGTCGCTCATATTGTTCTCCTGTTTTTAGGTCGTTTCGCTATTTATCAATAAGGGATCATATCTCATTGATCATCGCCATGATCTGATCCGTGCCGAATCCCTTGAGATTGAGGGCCCCGGATCGACAGGAGGCCACACACAGGCCGCATCCTTTGCACAGGACGGGGTTGATTTCCGCCTTTCCGGAAAAGGGGCCTTCCTCAATAAAAGACGGGGCCGAGTAGGGGCACAATTCTATACATACCCCGCAGCTGCTGCACAGCATGGGGTCGACCCGGGCGATGGTGCCGCTCACCTGAATGCGTTTTCGGGCCAGCAGGGTCACGGCTCGTGAGGCGGCCGCCTGGCCCTGTGCCACCGATTCATCGATGGGTTTGGGATAGTGGGCCATTCCGCAAAGAAAAACACCGTCCGTTGCAAATTCCGAAGGTCCCAGTTTGGCATGGGCCTCCACGAAAAACCCGTCCTCGTTCATGGGAATCTTGAAGAACTGAGCCAGTTTTTCGTCTTTGTAGGGGACAATGGCCGTGGCCAGTGACAGGAGGTCGGCGCGAATGAGAAGGGGCCGGCCCAGAACGCTGTCTACAATTTCGATCTCAAGGCCATCGGCGGTTGCCCTGACGTTCGGTTTCTGGTCCCGTGAATACCTGAAGAAAAGGACCCCCGCGGCCCTCGCTTTTCTGTAAAGGTACTCCCGTTCCCCATAGGTCCGGATGTCCCGATACAAAATAGACACGTTCATATTCGGATTCAGTTCCTTCAGGTGGATGGCACTTTCCATGGAGTGGGTACAACACACCCGGGAGCAGTAAGGTCGTTCGTCATTTCTGGATCCCACACACTGAATAAAGACCGCATCCTTGACATCTTCAAGAGAGGGGTCCGCGTCCATGAAGCGCCTATCCAACTCCTGATGGGTGACCACCCGGGGATCCGTCCCGTAGAGGTATTCATCCGGCTTAAATTCGGTGGCGCCGGTGGCGATGACCGCCACACCGTGTTCAAAGGTATCTTCTTTCCCGTCGGTCCGCAGGGTGGTGGCAAAACTCCCCACAAATCCATCCACGTTGGCCAATTGGGTTCCCAGACGGATGTCGATTTTTTCATCCGCATCCACCGAACGGATCAACGCCTTGAGGTTCTCTTGAATGTCCTCATTTTTCCATGTCTTAAAGAGGTTGAGGGCCTGTCCTCCCAAGGCATCCGACGTCTCTACCAGACAGACATCATACCCTTGGGCTGAAAGGCTCCTTGCGGCAGCCATTCCCGAGATGCCGCCCCCCACGACCAACGCCCGCTGATCGACGTCCACCTCCACTTCCTGGAGCGGTTCCAGGAGGGCCACCTTGGCCACCGCCATCCGCACCAGATCCTTGGCCTTATCCGTGGCCATGGCGGGATCGTCCTTGTGCACCCAGGAGTCCTGATTCCGGATATTGGTCATCTCGAAAAGATATTTGTTCAGCCCCGCGTTGATGAGGGTTTCTTGGAAGAGGGGTTCGTGGGTCTTGGGGGTACACGCCGCCACCACGATTCGGTTGAGGTTGTTTTCCCGGATGACCTGGGTCATGGCGTCCTGGGTGTCCTGGGAGCAGCTGTAGAGGTTGTCCGCCACATATTCCACATAGGGTAGAGCGGCCGCATACTCCCGCACGGCCCCCACATCCACCACGCCGCCGATGTTGATGCCGCACTGGCAGACAAAGACACCGATCCTGGGGCGTTCACCCATAATGGTCCGCTCTTCAGGGGTTTCGCGGCTTCGGCTGAGGGTGCCCCTTGCCGCGCTCAGGAGGCCTCCGGCCTCTGTGGCGGCTGAACTGGCCTCGATGACGGACTGGGGAATGTCCTTGGGGCCGGTGAAGGCGCCGCAAACAAAGACCCCTTTACGCGAGGTGGCCACCGGATGGAACGAGGACGTTTGACAGAACTCTCCCTCGGTCAGTTCAATATCCATTTCCCTGGCCAGGGCCGCCACATCCGGGGCGGTTTCCAGGCCCACGGATAGGACCACCAGATCGAAGGTTTCTTCTCGGAAGTTGCCCTGCTCGTCCGCATATTTTATGATCACATCTTCGCTTTCCTCCGCCGGATCGATGGTGTGGACCCGTGAGCGGACGAACCGGATGCCGTGCTTTTCCCTGGCATCATTGTAGTAGCGTTCAAAATCCTTTCCGTGGGTCCGCATATCCATGAAAAAGACGGTGCATTGAAGATCATCCCCGGCGTGTTCCTTGGCGATAACCGCCTCCTTGATGGCATACATGCAGCAGGCCGCGGAGCAGTATCCGTGATCGCAACGGTTGATGTCCCTGGATCCCACGCATTGAAGCCACGCAATTTTCTTTGGTTCCTTGTGGTCGGACATCCGAACCAGATGGCCCGTGGTGGGCCCGGACGCGGAGAGAATCCGTTCAAATTCCATCGCGCTGATGATGCTGGGATGGTCGGCATAGTGATAGGTCTCAAATGCGGATGGGTCGAAGGGCTGAAATCCGGGTGCGAGGATGATGGACCCCACGTTCAATTGCAGTTCTTCGGGCCGTTGCGAATGGGTCTCCAGGGTGACGGCATCCGCGCCACAGGCCTCCACACACTGATAACACTCGCAGCAATAGCCGCAGTTGAGGCATCGACCGGATTCGTAGGTCCCGGCCTCCGTGTCATAGCCGAGTTCCACTTCATCGAAGTTCCCTGTACGTTTCTCAGGAGGAAGTTCCGGCATTTTGGCCCGCGCCTTGGATTGTTCTTCCTCGGGGATGGGCCGATATACGGGGTCATCAGGTGATATAGGGGTCCTGCCTTCGGCTATATCTCGGCCGTCCAGGTATCTCATTATGGACTCTGCGGCTTCACGACCCGCCGCAATGGCACCGATGGCCACCCAGGGCCCGGTCTGAAGATCGCCCCCGGCAAACAGTCCCTTCCGTCCGGTCTCATAGGTGATGGGATCCACCTCGGTGGTTCCCCAACGGGTAAAATCGAGGCCCTCAATATCCTCCAGGGCGCTGAGATCCGGGCGCTGACCAATAGCGGGAATGAGTTGATCGATCTCCAGGTCGAATTCACTCCCCGGGATGGGAACGGGCCGCCTTCGACCCGAAGAATCGGGTTCGCCCAGTTCCATGCGGATACACCTCAAACCGACAATTTGCCCATCCTGGGCGAGGGCTTCCTGAGGGGCACAGAGATAGACAATGTTGACGCCTTCTGCTTCCGCTGCCTGAATTTCTTCCTCCCAGGCGGGCATTTCCGCACGGGTGCGGCGATAGAGAATGGTGACCTCATCGGCCCCCAGGCGCACGGCTGAGCGGGACACGTCAATGGCCACATTCCCTCCGCCGATGATGGCCACCCGTTTGCCCACATCGGCCTTGCCATTGAGGTTCACCTCACGTAGAAAATCCACCCCCTGGCGGACGCCCCGGGACTTTTCTCCGGGGATCCCCAGTTCGATGCCCGTATGGGCCCCGAGCGCCAGATACACGGCCTTGTAGCCTTTGTTAAAGAGATCCTCCACGGTCATATCCGGACCCAGGGGACTGTTGGTCTTCAGCTCCACGCCGAGGTTGGTGATGATTTCGATCTCCTGATTCAGGATGTCCGGAGGCAGCCGATGGTCCGGAATGCCGACACGCAGCATGCCGCCCGGCTCGGGCAGGGCCTCGTAAATAGTGGACAGCACGCCTTTTCTGGCCAGGTGATACGCGGCGGAGAGTCCGGCGGGACCGGATCCGATGATGGCGACTCTTTCTTCTCTCGGTGGGAGGCAGTCGATCTTTATATCCCTGGGATCACACTGATCCGCGGCCAGTCGTTTGAGATCCCGGATGGCCACGGGATCGTCTACCTCACATCGCCTGCAGGCGTCCTCGCAGCCGTGCGGACATATTCGGCCCAAGACCCCGGGTAGCGGCAGATCCTCCATGATGATCTTGAGCGCTTCGTCATATTTTCCCTGGCCCACCATCTGGACATACCCCTGCACATTCAGTCCGGCCGGGCAGGCCAGACGGCACGGGGCCTTATCCGTCTTTTGAATGGCGTAGGCGCCGGGGATGGCCTGGGCGTACTTTTTGTAAGTGGCTTTACGATCGATTTAGCCGTGGTCATATTCACTGGGGAGGGAGACCGGGCAGACTTCCGAGCAGTCGCCACAGGCGGTGCATTTGGTGTCATCAATGTATCGGGGGGTTTTATGGACGGTGACGGTGAAATTTCCTTCTGATCCCTCCACGTTTGAAACCTGAGCACAGGTGATCAGGTTGATGTTCAGATGCCGGCCGACCTCGACCAGTTTCGGAGAGATAATTCACATGGCACAGTCATTGGTGGGGAAGGTCTTATCCAACTCGCTCATGACCCCACCAATGGCCGAAGATTTTTCCACAAGATGGACGAGGTAGCCTGAATCGGCCAGATCCAGAGCGGCCTGCATGCCCGCAATACCCCCGCCTACCACCATGACAGATCCAACAGTTTTCTGTGACATCAAAGACTCCTTATACGAATTCCACACCCTGACAATGGGCTCATTTATAGACAAATTTACGTTCGAACTTTTTCCCACAATCTCCCTTCACTGTCAATAAAAATCAGAGAAAATTCCCCTTTTGATAACCTGTTGGAAAAATTATAAAATGGTCATAAAGAAATATCATCTTGATCCCCTTATGACCCGATGTTAGAGTAACAGGGAAGGATTTTGCACAAAAGCGTATGAGTTTAGCGTTTTGAACCCCATTATTGGCGGCTTATGCGACATGAAGCGCTTTTTTCTAAGGGACGTAACCACTGCTAAATTGATGCTGATAGGGGTGGATCTTAGCGAAATCAGGAGGTGAACCGCATGTCGTGTTCAAATGAGCAAAGGGACATGGTGCGAATCGGTCTGGTCGGAGGCGGGTCCTTCTGCTCCGAATTCATAACGGATGTATATTCTTATGGGGATCAGTACACCAATGGCGCCACAATCGTGGCAGTGGCCGATCCCGACGCTCAGTCTCCAGGGGTATTGCTCGCGCAAAAGCTGGGACTCAGAACCGTAACAGACCACCATGACCTTTATGATTCCGCTTATGATATCAATTTACTCATATGTATGCGGCGTGATGATGCCTTGTTTCAGGATATCTTCAAGACCAAACCCGATCACATCCGCCTGTTGGCCCACCAAGTCTTTTGTCTGTTGTGGAATACGGTCAAGCTCCATGAAAAGGCATTGGAAGAGCGGACCGAGGAACTGACCACCATTGTGGACGGCATTCAGGATTTTATTCTCGTGATTACGCCGGAGCGGAAGATCATTGAGGCCAATAAATCCTTTCTGGAGCAGATGGGATATTCCCGCGAGGATGTCGTCGGCCGGACCTGCCATGAGGTCTTTCAGAACGTTTCCACCCCCTGTGAGTCGGGTGACATTGTGTGTCCGCTCAATGAAGTGATCCGGAACAAGCGACCCAGCCAGCAGGTGCTCCCCCGGGTCAATCACGACGGTGGGCAGCGATATTTTGAGGTGAGCATCTTCCCCATATGGGAGAAGGATGGCAAGATCTCCCGTTTTATAGAGGTCAGCCGGGATATCACGCAAAGGAAGCACCAGGAGGAGGAGATGACCCGCCG
>JARRPY010000036.1:0-13617 GCA_037382425.1 Deltaproteobacteria bacterium | reverse complement strand
GGGTAAAGGCCAGTTCCTGAATGGCCGTGGACCCGGCCTCCCGAATGTGATACCCGCTGATGCTGATGGTATTCCACCTGGGAATCTCCTTGGTCCCGAACTCCACCGTATCGGTAATCAAACGAACCGAGGGAACCGGCGGGCACATGAAGGTCTTTTGCGCAATGAACTCCTTAAGCATGTCGTTCTGTATGGTTCCCCCGATCACCTCCCGGTCGATCCCCCGTTTTTCCGCCATGGCCACATACATGGCCCAGATCACGGACGCGGGCGGGTTAATGGTCATGGAGGTCGTAATCCGGTCGATGGGAAGCCCCTCAAAAAGCTCCTCCATATCCGCCAGTGTATCGATGGCCACGCCGCATTTTCCGCATTCGCCTCGTGCCTTTGGTGAATCCGTATCATATCCCATGAGAGTGGGCATATCAAAGGCCGTGGACAACCCGGTTTGACCGGCATTCACCAGGTGGTGAAATCGGGTGTTGGTATCCTTGGCACTGCCCAGGCCCGCAAACATTCGCATGGTCCACAACCGTCCCCTGTACATGGATGGCTGGACGCCTCGCGTGAAGGGATACTCCCCGGGAAAACCGATATCGGCCATGAAGTCTTGATCCCGGGTGTCTTCCGGCGTGTAAATCCTGTTGATCTCCCAATCCGAGACCGTGGAGAACCGCTCGAGCCGCTCAGGTCTTTTGGAGAATACCTTATTTAGCTTTTCCTCCCATTTCCGGGCCGCCTTTTTGATATCCTCAAAAATCCCCTTATTGAAGGTCAAGGGCATCAGAACTCCCCCCTTTCAAGAATGATAGTCCCGTAAAAAGTATGTTTTCGCGCTGAGGCGCAGAGACGCATAGAAAAAACTGTTTTAATTTTAATAAGTTACCTTTGCGATCTTTGCGGCTTTGCGTGAGATTTCGACTCTTACGAATACATCATTATTCCTTGTTCGATAAGCATCTAATGTCATCGGGTCAGGTGTCTGGCGATGACCAACCGCATGATCTCATTGGTTCCTTCGTAGATCTGGCAGATCTTGGCATCTCGCATGTGCCGTTCCATGGGATATTCCTTGCAGTAGCCATAGCCGCCCAGGACCTGGACACCTTCTACCGAGGCCCGCATGGCCGCATCCGACGCATACATCTTGGCCATGGCCGCAGCCTTTTCGTACGGCTTCTTGTGATCCTCCAGCCAAGCAGCTCTCAGTGTCAGCAATTCGGCCGCATCCAATTCCGTGGCCATATCCGCCAGTTTCCACTGGATGGCCTGAAACGCCGTGATCGGTCTACCGAACTGCTCCCGCGTCTTGGCATATTCAACGGCCTCTTCCAACACGGCCCGGCCGATGCCAATGGCCTGCGAGGCGATCCCGATCCGGCCGCCGTCTAAGGTGGTCAACATTTGTTTGAACCCTTCCCCTTCGTTACCGAGCAGCGCGTCCGCAGGGAGTCGGGCATCCTCAAACACCAGCTCCGCCGTACCCGAAGCCAGGATCCCCAGTTTGTCCTCCACCCGTCCCACCTTGAACCCGGGGGTGTTTTCCAGATCCACCACAAAGGAACTGATTCCCTTGTACCCTTTGTCTTTATCCGTGACCGCTGCGATCACGGCATAGGAAGCCACGTTGCCGTTGGTAATGAATTTTTTCTCCCCGTTGATGACCCATTCATCCCCGTCCTTAGTGGCCATGGTGCGCATGCCTGCGGGATCGGAACCGGCGCCCGCCTCGGTCAGTCCGTAACAGCCGAGCTTTTCACCCGAGGCACAGGGAAAGAGATATTTCTTTTTCTGCTCCTCAGAGCCATAGGCGTGGACCGGAAAACAATAAAGCGAATTGTTCACCGACATGATCACGCCGGTGGATGCACACGCCTTTGACACTTCTATCAGGGCAAGCACGTAGCTGACGTAGTCCATCCCCCCGCCGCCGAATTCTTCTGGAACGGCAATCCCGAGCATTTTGAGTTCACCCAACTGCTTCACGATCTCCGCCGGATGCTCGTGTTTCTCATCCAGTTCTGCCGCCTTGGGCTTGATCTCGGTCTCGGCAAAGCGGGCCGCCATGTCCTTGACCATCTGTTGCTCTTCTGTCAGGGCAAATTCCATGATTATTTCAAGCCTCCCTTGAATTCGGGTTTTCGCTTCTCCAGAAAAGCGCTCATCCCCTCTTTGGCATCCGGACTGGCCATACACAAGGCAAACTGGTCGATCTCAACGGCGCAGGCCCGCCTCAGATCCATATTATACCCGCCGTCAATGCAACGTTTGGCGGCCATGAGGGAGAAGCGCCCCTTGGACGCGATTACCTTGGCGGTTTTCATGGTTTCTTCCCACAGCTGGTCCGCCGGGAACACCTTATTGACGAGTCCGATGTCTTTGGCCTCCTGGGCGCTGATGAGCGCACCGGTCATACAGAGTTCCTTGGCCATCCCCCTACCCACGCGCCTCGGGAGACGCTGTGTTCCACCGAAACCGGGGATAATGCCGAGATTGATTTCGGGCTGGCCGAATTTTGCAGTCTCGGACGCATAGATAAAATCACAAGCCAGGGAGATCTCCGTGCCTCCGCCCAGGGCGAATCCATTGACACAGGCGATGATGGGAATGGGGAGTTGCTCCATTCGAAATCCCACCTCATGCAGGCTCGCTGAAAACGCTTTTAGCTCAAGCGGCCCAAGGTTCACCATATACGAGATATCCGCACCGGCCACAAAGGCCTTGTCCCCCTCACCCGTCATGATCAACACCCGAATAGCGTCATCGGCTTCCACTTCATCCAGTGCACCTTTCAAATCCGCTACTACACCGGTATTGATGGCATTCAGCGCCTTGGGTCGATTAAATTTGATGACCGCGATATTCTCTTGCTTTTGGAAAATAATATTTTCATACCCCATAGCATATCCTCCTCTTATTCCACCTTCTCCAGAACCATGGCCATGCCCTGTCCCCCGCCGATACAAAGGGATGCCAGACCCAGTTCCAGGTTGTTGCGTTGCATGATTCCCAAGAGCGTCACCACAATGCGTGCGCCCGAACAGCCGATGGGATGGCCGATGGAGATCCCGCTTCCCAGCATATTGGTCTTTTCCGGGTCACACTTCAATTCCTGCATACAGGCAATGGCTTGGGCCGCGAAAGCCTCATTGAGCTCTATGGCACCGAAATCATCGATGGTCAGACTTTCCCGGTCGAGGATTTTGCGAACCGCCGGGATGGGGCCCAGACCCATATACGCGGGGTCGATCCCTGCGGATGAATAGGCTCGGATCCTGGCCAGGGGCTTTAGCCCTAACTCTTCGGCCTTTTCAGCAGCCATGACCAGCATGGCGGCCGCCGCATCATTGATTCCCGAGGCATTGCCCGCGGTCACCGTACCATCCTTTTTAAACGCAGGCCTCAGTTTGGCCATCTTTTCCACGGAGGTGTCCATGGGCCGCTCAACCGTATCGAAAATCAGGGGCTCCTTTTTCCGCTGGGGGATCACCACCGGTACGATCTCATCCTTGAAAAGCCCCTCTTTTATGGCCTTTCTGGCCCGTTGGTGGCTCATGGCCCCCAACTCATCCTGTGCCTCCCTGGAGATGCCGTATTTCTCGGCGATGTTCTCTGCGGTCAAGCCCATATGATACCCGTAGAAAATCTCGAACAGACCATCAAAGACCATCAAGTCCACCAGTTCCGTGTTGTTCATACGGGCGCCCCACCGGGCTTTGGGGAGGGCATAGGGGATGAGACTCATATTTTCCATACCCCCGGCCAGAATCACATCCGCCTCTTCGTGCCGAATGGCCTGGGCCGCCAGGGCCACCGTCTTCATCCCCGAGGCGCACACCTTGTTCACGGTAAAGGCCCCGGTCTCTTTTGAGATCCCGGCGCGGATCATGGCCTGTCTCGCCACGTTCTGGCCCTGTCCGGCACCCACCACATTCCCCATGATCACCTCATCGATCTCTATGGGCTGGGATGCCTCATCATAGTCATACCCTTCCTTTTCCAACTCGATCATCCCCGTCCCTTTCAGTGCATCGGGCTCAAATCGGGTCAGGGCATCCGTCGCCACCGGCTTAAGGTTCACCCGCTTCAGGGTGTCCTTTAACACCAGGGCGCCCAAATCAACAACAGGCGTCGACTTTAACGTTCCACCAAAACTTCCCACGGGCGTTCTCGCCCCGGACACAATGACTACATCTCGCATTAGTTCATCTCCTTGTTGAATTTTCTCTGTTCAGCGCACCGGGTTTTCGAGTTCAGGTTTCAGTGCTCAGTGCTCAGCACGAAAAACGAACCACATCTATTCCCTGACACCCGACACCTGAAACCCAACACCTAACGATACCTAACACCTAACGCCTAACACCCGGCGTCTCGAACCATAATTTCCTCATCCCAGTTTCGTCTGAACTCCCTCAATGAAACCTGCCCCGCCACTATCCTTCATTATACACCACCAGCGTCACCGACTCTCCCCCGCCCAGACAGAGGGAGGCTTGCCCCACACCCAGTCCTCGATCCTTCATGGCGTAGATAAGGGTGGTCAGGACACGGGCGCCACTGGCGCCGATGGGATGGCCGATGGCCACCGACCCGCCGTTCACATTGACTTTCTCGGGATCGATCCCCAATTCGCGATTGATGGCCACTGAAGAGGTGCTGAACGCCTCGTTGATCTCGTGAATCTCCACATCCTCCACCTTGAGGCCGTCTTTGGCCAGGACCTTGGGGATGGAGTAGATGGGGGCCACCAGTACGTATTTCATGTCGATCCCCGAAGCCCCCTGGGCCCCGACGCGAACCATGGGCTTTATGCCCAGCGCATCGGCTTTGTCCCTGGACATGACCACCAGGGCGGAGGCCCCGTCACTGATCTTGGAGGCGTTGCCCGCCGTGACAATCCCATCTTTCTTAAAAGCGGGTCGAAGCTTGCTGAGCCCTTCGGCACTGGTCTTGGGCGGTCTTAAGGGAATCTCATCTTGGGAGAATATCTTGGGGTCTCCCTTCCGGACGGGCACCTCCACCGGTACGATTTCGGCTTTGAATTTTCCCGCCTCACTCGCCTTCCATGATTTTTCGTAAGACGACAGGGCAAAGGCATCCGAATCCTCACGGGTAATGCCGTAGCGCTCGGCCACCAGTTCCGCACTGATCCCCATATGAAAATCGTTTACGTGATCCCACAATCCGTCATGGACCATGGCGTCCGTCACCTTCCCATTGTTCATGCGGTATCCGGTCCTGGCCTTTTCAAGCATATAGGGGCATAGGTTCATGTTCTCCTGCCCCCCGGCCACGATAACCTCTGCATCACCGCATTGTATGGCTTGGGCCGCCAGCATCACCGCCTTTAACCCGGATCCGCACACCTTGTTGACCGTTATGGCGCCCACTTCCCACGGGAGCCCGGCCCTTACCATGGTCTGCCTGGCCGGATTCTGACCCAGACCATGGGGAAGCACACTCCCCATGATGACTTCATCCACGTCCTCCTTTTTTATTCCGGCCCGTTTGACGGCCTCTTTGATGACCAAAGCGCCAAGATCCGTCGCAGACACCGAACTGAGGGATCCCGAAAAATCCCCTACAGCCGTCCTGCATGCACTGACAATAACCACTTCTCTCATATATCTTCACCTTTCCCGGGACGATCTGATATAAACGTAAAAACCCGTTGAAAAATTAGCTCTTATATAGTAAAGGTCCCGTTTTTAAGTCAAGTGATTTCAGGGGAAGGTCATTTTCATTGACAACATCAGAGATGAGCCAATAACGGTTTGAAAACATGAAAGAAACCAAAAGAATTTAAGGAGCTTTCGACATGAACCCAATCGCCGAAGAACTGAACGCCGTCATTCAAAAGGGCAACCCACTACTCTACGACATGCTCTCCCACGTGGGGAAAAACCTCTTCTTTCCGAAAGGGATCCTCTCACAGGGGGCCGAAGCAAAGGAAAAGGCCCATCGGTTCAACGCCACCATCGGCATAGCCACCGAAAACGGACGAACCATGTTCCTTCCATCGGTCATGTCCATGATAAAAGATCTCACCCCGGAGCAGGTGCTTACCTATGCGCCTTCCTTCGGCTTCCTTCCCCTCCGGGAGGCCTGGCAACAGGACCTTTTCAAGAAGAATCCGTCCATAGAGGGACAGGACATCAGCCTCCCCATTGTCACCAACGCCATCACCCATGGCTTGAGCGTGATGTCGGACATGTGGGTGGACCCGGGCGATGTGATTATTCTTCCAGACAAGATATGGGGGAACTACAATCTTATTTTTGCCGTGCGGCGGGGAGCGGAGATCGTCCACTATGCGCTCTTTGATGAAAGCGGTGGATTCAACCTGTCCGCCTTCGAGGACTGTGTTCAAAAACAGGCCCAAAACAGGGAAAAAATTATTGTCATCCTCAATTTTCCCAACAACCCCACCGGATATACGGTATCTCCTCACGAGGCGGATCAAATTGCCGCGATTCTCAAAAAAATTGCCGAGGGCGGGACCAAGGTCCTGGCCCTGACGGATGACGCCTATTTCGGGCTATTCTATGACGAAAACGCCCTCAAGGAATCCATCTTCACCCGGCTATTGGGACAGCACCCCGGTCTTCTCGCCGTGAAACTGGATGGCGCCACCAAAGAAAACTTCGTGTGGGGATTGCGGGTGGGATTTATCACCTACGGTGCCGTGCTCTCAGGCGATTCAAGGCCGGTGTATGATGCCTTGGAACGAAAGACGGCAGGAGCTGTGCGGGGGTCCATCTCCAACGCCTGCCATCTGAGCCAGGAAATGATCCTAAAAGCGCTTCAAGCCCAAAGCTATGCGGCGGAGAAGGCCGAAAAGTTTGCCATCATGAAGGATCGGGCACAGGAGGTCAAACGGGTCCTCTCCGATCCTAAGTACGCAGATGCCTGGGAAGTGTATCCGTTTAATTCAGGGTATTTCATGTGCCTGAAACTCAAGACCGTGGATGCCGAATCCCTCAGGGTCCATGTCTTGGATACCTATGGCGTGGGTCTCATCTCTTTGGGGCCCACTGATCTCAGGGTGGCATTTTCCTGTCTGGAAAAAGAGGATACCCAGGCACTCTTTGATATCGTGTATCAGGGGGTCAAGGATCTGGAGGGCTGACCATTTACCCGCTTAAGGTGTCAGGTGTCAGAAACCCCTTAACCCAACACTGAAACCTGAACACAAGAAAACCGGATTGAAACCTTCGAAAAGTGTTCAATTTTGCTCAAGATCAAGGCACGTGAGGATTTTAACCACAGGTATATATCCAATATTTCGAGGATTAAAATCTGAGCGCAACGCCGAGATTGGGTGAAAGGGGGCGTTTTTCAAAGGGTTCACCGCCTGAGCAGCAAAGCTGCTCCCACCATCAACAACACCACCCCGGCAATCCTTTTGATGTCCAGCGGAAACTCCTTAAACCCGAACCAGCCGTAATAGTCCAGAATCAATCCACCGGTGAGTTGGGCGGCAATGGCAGCCCCCATGGTGGCGGCCGTCCCGATCCGGGGGACGGCCAGGATGGTCAACGACACAAAAAGCGCACCGAGGCATCCGCCCGTCAATTCCCACCAGGACGCACCGAGCACACCCTTGAAACTCCCGCGACCCCAAACCAATACCAGCACCAGGAGGGTCAGTGTCCCCACAAGAAAAGAGATGAACGCGCTCTCGATAAACCCCACCTTCTGGGCCAAACGGGCATTTATGGAGGTCTGGATGATGGCCGCGAGTCCCCCCACGAACATCAGAATGAACAATACCAGGTTGGACATCAGTGAATTTCTCTCCCCATCACGTCCACAATCCGCTGTTGAACGGATTCCGTCAAATAGGGATGCATAGGCAGGCTGAAGATCCGTGATCCCACGTCCTCGCTGACCGGAAAATCTCCTGCCTGGTATCTCAACGCGGAAAAGGCCGTTTGAAGGTGGAGCGGCTTGGGATAGTATATGGCCGTGGGGATACCGGATGCCTTCAATCCCTTCTGAACCCGTTCCCGGCATTGGGCGTCTTTTGTCAACACGGAATACTGGGCCCAGACGCTTTTCATGTCGTCGGGTAAAAACGGAGGGGTGAGGCTGGCTGAATGGTCGGACAACAACCGGGCATAATGATCAGCGGCCGCCTGCCTGAGATGGATCTCTTCAGGGAAAATCTCCAGCTTGGTTAGGAGCACCGCCGCCTGGAGTGTGTCGAGACGGCCGTTCAGGCCGATGCGCCGGTTTTCATACTTGTCCGTTCCCTGGCCGTGGACGCGGATGGAGATCAACGCCTCGGCAAGGCGATCATCGTCCGTGAACACGGCGCCCCCGTCTCCGTAACCACCCAACGGCTTGGCCGGGAAAAAAGAGGTGCATCCGATTTCGGCGAGGGCATTGGCCCGCCGTCCCTTATACTGGGCGCCCATACTCTGGGCCGCGTCTTCTATCACAAATAAATTGTTTTTTTCGGCAATGGCATTGATCCGGTCGTAGTCACAGGGCTGCCCAAACAGATCGACCGCAACAATCCCTTTGGGCACCAGACGATCTGCTCCGCCTACACGGGGCAATGGACCCGCTTCTGAGTGGTTGCCCTTGAGGGCCCCCACCACCCGTTCCAATGCATCGGGATCCATGTTGAAGGTCTGCGGGTCGATATCCACAAAGATGGGGGTGGCCCCCAGAAGGGCGATGACTTCGGCCGTGGCAAAGAATGTGAACGGCGTGGTCAAAACGGCATCCCCCGGCCCAATGTCCTTGGCCATGAGGGCCATGAGCAGGGCATCGGTTCCGGATGAACAGCTAATGCAGTGGTTGACCCCCACGTATTCGGCCAGACGACGCTGCAGTTCGGCGACTTCGGGGCCCATGATATATTTACCGTGACGCAGCACCGTTTGGATCTTGTCCGAAAGCGCCGGCTGAAGCAGCCGCTGTTGAGCAGCGAGATCAATAAACGGGATGTCATGCGGATCCGGCACGTCCCGATGCAGATTCTGATCGATCACTTCTTTGGGGTGTGCGGCGGACATATTTGTCTTCAAGAACCACTTGTCTCTCGTAATGATGAGCGGATTTTCCAAATAGCGCTGAGACAGCTCGACGATAAGTTGATCCTCCAAGTCATCTCCGGTGTCCGGGTCGAGCGACATGATCTCCGTTCCCGTCTGAGGGAGCGGCTTTAGGAACCCCATGATCTCACTGAGAAGCGCCCGTGCCAAGCGGTTGCTCTCCTTTCGATTGCGGGTCTCCCGAGCCAGGTGACGCTCCAGTATGTAGTATACGGTGGTCAGACAATGGGGCGCCACCCACCCCTCCACAAAGCCATCACGAACTTGCTCAAGCAACTCCACACCATATTGAAAATAGGGACCCCTGGCCAACAGGGCATCCAACAGAATATTCGTATCGAATACAAGCTGTACCCGGCTGGGCACGTTATTTTCCATGATAACGGTCCTCCAATGCCTCCAGCAACATCTGATGATCGTCACCGATACTGCTGCCGTTTCGGATAACCGCATAATCGCCCAGTATTGAATTTAGTCGCGCCTGCAGGCTGTCCGGCTTCCCGTCAGGCACCAGTCGTTTTGCCGCCACATCATTCTGAAGTTCACCGGGCATCCAATCCCTCCCTGAATCCACAAACCGGGAATCAATTTCTATGGTAAATCGATGCGGTGCATCCGGTTTTAAATACACGGGCTTTGCCAACCGCACCTGCCCCTTCTCAACAATGATTTCAACTTTCATTACCAGCTCCTCATATAAAAAGCCCTAGCGAGTGCATCTCTATTTTTTTACCTTCATATGCCGCTTTACCGCCTGATAAACATCCTCGACAATCTCCTGAGAAATCTCTTTCATCGCTTCACTCATAGCCTGGGCCAGGCCTTGCGGGTTCTCTTCCGGACATGCTATTTGCGCACGGTAGGTTTTTTGAAACAAGATCCGCTTGACCACATCCGGGTCATTTGCTTTTAAAAGGGTAATGGTCAGGGAAAGATCGGCATACCAACTGTCCTTTTCCTCCTTCTGGAGAAACTCGTTCACTCGCCCCTCGACCTTAAATTCAAAAGGAAACCGGCTGTCATTTGAGAGCACGGCCGCAAACAGTCCCGACTCGCCGATGTCTCGGCTTAAGAGGTAAGCGATCGTATCCCCTGGGTTGGACCGCCACTTGTAATAATAGTATTCGTCCCTTTTAAATGCCTTGTCCCGGTAGATCATCCGCTGGGTATTGTACGTCGGCGCCACATTAAAGCGCTCGACCTTGATCACCGCCGGAAGCGCCTTCTGACCGGACATCTTCGGGACTTTATATTCCAGGGTGAAATATTGGATGGCCCGGCGTTGTTCTCTCAGTCCGGAACACCCCAATAAGACGATGAACACCCCCAGCAACCCAAAAAGCATCCAGTTTTTATGTTTCATAAACCATCTCCATGAACCTCATTTCACCCTTGGTTTCGGCGGTTCTCCCAGGAAGAGCTGCGTCGGCTGCTCCGCAAGGATTTCCATGAATCGGTTCAGATTATCGGTGGCCTCCGCAAGGTTCTGGGCGCTGACCAGGAGTTCCTGCCTGAGTTGATAAATGGAATCATCTGAGCGGTTCATCAGCTTGGCCCCTTTCTCCAGCAACATATTGGCATTTTTTGTTGCCTCGAGAATCTGTTCAATGGCGCCTCTGATGGTCCCCTCGTTTTCAGCCACGATCCGTTCCATCCCTACAAAAGCATTGTCCGCGTGGGTCAGCCCCCCTTTGGCCAGATTCATCACCTGATTGAGCGTTTCCGTGGCCTTCTGAATCGAGGTGAGGATGTCCGACCACTGTTTGCTGTTGAGCAACCGGTCCGCACCGTCAAGTGAAGACTGAAGCTTGGTGGAAATCGCTTTGATCTGGGCGTCGGCAATGGCCCCGTCAATGCGATCAAAAGACGCTTCGAACCTTTCCGACAGTCCTTTTATGTCCGCCGCTGATATGGCCTGGTTCACCGTATCGAGCGTCAGTTTCACCTTGTCTGAAATCCCCTTCAGATCCAGTGCGTTGATATGGTGGATGACTTCGTCGAGGCTGCCCAACAGTTTTTGCATCTCGGAAGGCTTTGACGGTATAATCGGGTACTCAGAGGGGAACGTGATGTGCGGAGAATAAAACCGCGCGCCTTTCTTTTTCCGGTCCAGTTCCACGAACATACTTCCGGTAAGCCCCACGTCTCTGAGTTGCGCCACCATGTCGTCGGTCAGGGTCTGACCTGTTTCCACTTTCATGACCACTTGGATCAGTTTATCGTCCGGTGCCACGCCGATGTCCTCGACGCGACCCACAGACACCCCTCTGTATTTTACAGGAGCGCCCTTTTGCAATCCCTGAACCGACTCATCAAAATAGCTCACGTAGTAATTTCCCTTCTGTAAATAACGGGACATCCCCAGCCAAATAATGGCCACAACGACAATACACACCCCACTTGCCACAAACACTCCGACGGAAAATTTGGTCTTTTGTGATGCCATTATCTATAACCCGCTTTCTTCCTCCGCCTGACGATTGAAGAACCGCTTCACCGAATCGTTCTGGCTGTGATCCCGCAAATATTTGGGATCGCCCTCCGCAATGATACCTCTTGAACGTTTGTCCAACATCACCACGCGCTGGGCCACGGCAAAGATGCTCTGAAGTTCATGGGTCACGATCACCATGGTGGTGCCCAGATTTTTATTGAGCTGCAGGATTAAGTTGTCGAGTTCAGCCGATGTGACCGGATCGAGCCCGGCGGACGGCTCGTCGAAAAAAAGGATCTTCGGATTCAGGGCCATGGCCCGAGCGAGTCCTGCACGCTTCTTCATACCCCCGCTCAATTCCGAAGGGAGCAGGTTTTCATACCCGTTGAGATTCACCAGGCCCAGCTTCATCTTGACGAGCATGTTTACCGACGCTTCAGGAAGCGTCGTATAGGCCCTTATGGGCAAAGCCACATTTTCCGCGATGGTCATGGATCCGAATAGAGCGGCCCCCTGGTACAGAACCCCGATCTTCCTGAAAATTCGTTTGAGTTGTTCCTCATCATCCGTCCCGCAACCGCTCCCGCCTAAGATGACGAACACCTCCCCTTCATATACATCGAGGGAAATCCGATCGAGAATGATATGCTCCCCATATCCCACTTTGAGGTCTCTCACCCGGATGATGCTTTTTCTATCCGTCAATCGGACATCACCCCCAATACCTGAGGATAACGGAGAATACGGAATCGATGACGATAATCAAAAATATGCTGCTCACCACGGCCGATGTGGTGGCCCTTCCCACGGATGCGGCACCGCCTTGGACCTGAAATCCCCTGAGACATCCCACCCACGTAATAAAAATGCCGAATACGCCGCTTTTCATGACCCCCCAGAACACGTCGAAAAGGGTTAAGGTTTTGATGGTTTGGGCCACATACGCCCCTGCGGTCAAGTCCAGCATGGACACCCCCACAATCAACCCGCCTAAAATGGCAAAAAGATCAGAGAAAAGCGCGAGGATGGGGACCATTAGGAGCGCCGCCAGGAGCTTTGGAATCACCAGAAATTTTACCGGGTCAAAGCCCATGGTAAACAACGCATCCACCTCTTCCGATATTTTCATGGTGCCGATCTCAGCGGCGAAGGCGGATCCCGAGCGACCCGCCACAATAATGGCGGTCATGATCGGCCCGAGTTCACGCGTCATGGCCAGACTAACCAGGGATGCGACATATATGTTGGCGCCGAACTGTTCCAGTTGGACGGACGACATAAACGCCATAATCAGCCCCATAAGGAAGCTGATCAACGCCACGATGGGAAAGCCGTCCACCCCCGCGCTCTGCATGGTCGACAGGGTTTCCTCTCTTCTCAAAGAGCGTGGATGCAAAGCGACATGAACCACGGATAGGCACACGGAACCCAAAAAAGAAACGGCATACTTGAGGTCCGTAAGGTGGCCCAGCGTGGCCTCCCCGATTCGGATAAAGAGATTGGGGGGCCGTTTTTTAGCGAATGCCACCTCGGAACCCAGGGCCTCGAAATCAAACAGCGAGAGCATATTTTTGATACCGGCGCTGGGGTTGCTGATCTGAAACCGTCCCCCGGCACGGGACATCATGCGTTTGAGTTCGACCAGAACCAGCGTTCCGAAATCATCGAGATAGTCCACCTTCTTCAGGTCCGCGGTCACGACCGAAGGAGAACGGGTTCTCATGTCCTCCCGGATACGCTCCAGGAGGCGGGTGGAGCCGGCGACATCCATACGACCATAAAAAGAGAGCGTGACCGCTCCCTTTTCGCTCTCCGACATGTCGTACCCGGCCGGGGTCAAAGATTCAGCGCTTTCCATAAACGCCTTCTTTACCTGATGATCTATTCGCTTTTGCCCTCATCATTGCTCACAAAATCTTTAAATCGAAACGCCTCCAACGTGGCCTCGTCCACATGATATTTGTCCCTCATGAGTTCGGTATTGAGTCGAAAGATGAGCCATCCAAGTCTTTCTTGGCCCCTGAACACCTCAAACGCCACCTCGAACTCCTTGTGGCCCATGGGGTGATCGTCCTGCGCCCGGTATACGGTCAACACCCGGTGCGGGCTGTTTTTATC
>JARRPY010000035.1:0-27446 GCA_037382425.1 Deltaproteobacteria bacterium | reverse complement strand
CATTCATGACAGAGGCGAGTAAGGAAGGTATGTCGGAATTTCACGATCTCATTATCATCGGCGCCGGCCCGGCGGGGTTGTCCGCGGGAATTTATGCGGCCAGGAACAAACAGGACGTGGTCCTGCTCGAGAAGTTGAGCCCCGGGGGCCAAGTGCTGACCACGGACTGGGTGGAGAATTACCCCGGATTTCCGGACGGGGTCAGCGGCTTTGAACTGATGGATGCCATGCGCCGGCAGGCAGAGGGATTCGGTCTGAAGATCCTGACGCAGGAGGTCCGGGCGGTTGACTTTAGTGAACCCGTGAAGAAACTGATCCTCGGATCCGGTGAAATGACCGCACGATCGGTGCTCATCGCCACCGGTGCACAACCCAGGAAAATAGATATCGAGGGAGAGGCCCTGCTCACGGGAAAGGGGGTTTCGTACTGCGGGACCTGTGATGGGCCATTTTATCGCGATGTGGAGGTCGCAGTGATCGGGGGAGGCGATACGGCCATTGAAGAAGCCCTCTTCCTCACGCGTTTCGCCTCCCGGGTCTATGTGGTCCACAGAAGGGATGAGTTGCGGGCCACCAAAATCCTTCAGGAACGGGCGTTTGGTAACGACAAGATCGAATTCATCTGGGACACGGTACCGATCCGGATCGAAGGGAAAACCGGCGTGGAGCGACTGGCCGTCAGGAACGTTAAAACCGGATCGGAGCGTGCCATACGCGTGGAAGGGGTCTTCATCTTTGTGGGAACCCATCCCATCACCGAATTTCTGAAGGATGCTGTAGAACTGGATGATCAGGGGTTTATCAATGTAAATCGCCTTCAGGAAACCAGCGTGCACGGCGTGTTTGCTGCCGGGGACGTGACCAGCCAAACATCCCGGCAGATCGCCATTGCGGTGGGGGAGGGCGTAACGGCCGCCCTCAGCGCGGAAGATTATATAAATGAGGCGCTCAACGGCTAGGCGGTTGGGAAAAAGGAGGGAAGATGGGATCACTTATCCTGGAGTTTTCAGACCAAGAGAAAATGCAGATGGAATCCATCCTCATGGATGATGACGCTGAGGAGGCCCTGCGTTTTTTTAAAGAAGTCATCCGGCCCAAGATCCGGGCCAAAGGCTCCACCGCACTGGACAGCCGCAAATCCACCGGCATCGCGGTTTAGGCCCCTCATCTTTCCCGCCTGTCATGATTCTGGTCGCCGACAACTTCCAGATTACCCACCCCATTGTGCGCTCCGCACTGGCCTCCGGCGATCCCGGCCAATTGAATGAGTGGGTCCGCAGGATCGAAGCGGCCGACGCCCGTATGATGGACCTCAACACCGGCCCCTTAGGCAAGGGGGCGGCTCAGAAAATGACCTTTCTCGTCCGCGCCGTTGAGGCGATAACGGAACTTCCCCTGCTGATCGATACGGCCAATCCCGAGGCCATGCGCGCCGGCGTAGGGGTCGCCCGAGGAAAGGTGATCCTGAACGGCTTTTCCATGGAACCGGATAAGCTGGAGCGAATCCTGCCGCTGGCCGCCGAATATGACGTGGATATCATCGGTTACCTGCTCGATGCCAAAGGACGTCCCCCGGCAGGGGCCGATGAACGCCTTGCCCTGGCCGTGGAACTGCACCGGGCCTGCGTGGCCGCAGAGGTGAAACAGGAGCACTTGATTATCGACCCGGTGGTGGCGCCGCTCTTGTGGGAGGATGGTCGGGAGCGGAATCGCGCGGTGCTGGAGGTGATCCGGACGCTGCCGGAAGTCCTGGGCCATGCCGTGAGAACCATTTCCGGGCTTTCCAATTTGACCGCAGGGGCCCGGTTTTCAGATCAACAGATGTCAATGGAATGCGCTTACGCGGCCATGTTGGCCGCATCGGGGCTTGATATGCTCCTCTTAAACATGTTCCACACGGAGACGGTGCGGGTCGCCCGGGCGTGCGACGCGTTTCTATCTGAGAAGGTGTTTACGTGGCAGACGGCGTGAGACCACGGGACCGGAAGCTATTCCCTGTGTTCATGGTTCAGACAATCACGGAGGGTGTTCAGTAGTCTTTTATGCGCTTCAGGAGGCAGTTTTTCCCGGGAGGTCTCCCGACACAGGGTCTTCAGCTTTTTCAGGGAGTCGAGACAGTTCCGGCACTTGGGGCATTCTTTGAGATGCCGTTCAATCTCCCGGCAGTTCTCCGGGTCCAGTTCTCCGTCCAGATAATCGGAAATCTTCTCAAAATTTTTTTCAAATTGATCCGTCATCGGGTTCCCGCTCCTTGTAGGCCTTGGCTATTTTTTCTCTCAAGAATCGGCGTGCACGATGCAACCTCGTCTTGACGGATTCCACAGAGATATCCAGGATGTCCGCGGTTTCCTTGGTGTTGAACCCTTCGATATCCCTGAGGTTAAAGACCAGTTTATTCTTGTGGGGAAGGGCCTGGATGGCCTCATCCATGATCTGTTTCATTTCTCCCCGCATGAACGCATCGGATGGGTCATTGGACCAGTCGGGAATTTGGTAGGTGGTATGGACTCCATCAACGGGGAACGCGTCCAGAGAGAGTTCGCGATCCGGTTCGCACTTCTTTTTCCGGCGTTTCTTGATACAGGCGGATGAGGCGATCTTAAACAACCAGTTCTTCAGCTTGGTTTCCTGCCTGAATCCATCGAGATACCTGAAGGCATTTAAGAAGGTCTCCTGCACGATATCTTCCGCATCCTGAATCTGCCCGCACATCTTGAGCCCGAACGTGAAAATGCTGTTCTCGTATCGGCTCACAATCTCTTCCATTGCCGCCGTGGAACCCGCCTTGAAATCCTCGATCAACTGGGCATCTGTTTTTTCTTTAGGCGCATCGGCCATCTTTTGGGTCATGGTATCCATGGATCGCTTCGTTTTAAGCCGTTTTCTCTCACTGTAGTTTCTTCTGTCAGGCGGGTCAAGGGGCGTCTCGGGTTGAGTCCCCGGCGGCAAAACGGCCCACGATAACACTCCCGATAAGGAGCTGCAGGGGGTGATAGAACATCAACGGCACCAGAATCAGGGCCAGATCCATTTTCGTGGAAGCAAATATGGCCGTGGCCATGGGTACGCCGGTGGACAGGGCCTTCTGGGTGCTGGAAAAGAAAAAGGCAATCCCGTCATCCCGTCTGAACCCGGCCAATTTTCGACAGATGGCGCCGGCCAACATGACCAGCAAGAGCAGGATGAGGGTGGATAAAAATCCCAGCAGGATTTCAGCCAAGCCCAACTCGTGCCAGGTGTCATTCTTCACGGAGTTGCAGAATGCGGCGAAAACGATGAAAAGAATCAACCCCATACTGATGTTGGACATGATCTTCTTTTTTCGATCCGCCCATGCCCGAACCCACTGCCTGACGATCTGACCGATGAGCAAGGGAAGGAGCACGATCAAGGCGATCTTCAGGATCAGTGCGCCGACGGGCGGAAGCGGGACCTGGGACGTGATTTGCCATGAGATCCAGACCGGCACGAGAAACACGGCCAGGATATTGGAGACAGAGGCGTTAAACAAGGCTATGGACGTGGCACCGCCGGACTGGGTGGTGTATACCACCGACGTGGAAATGGTGGAGGGGAGGACGGCCAAAAAAATAAATCCCATATACAGGTCGTAGATGTAGAGTCCCTTAAAGAAAAAGAAGAGCAGATAGGTGAATGCGGGAATAAAGAGAAATATGAACCCTTCAATCCAGGCATGCACACGGAATTGGGCCAGTCCCCGCTTCAGTTCCCGGGTGGGGAGGGTCAATCCCTGGAGAATGAAGATGATAAAGACGGCCACCCGGGTGGTGACCCCTGAGCCATCCTCCCCTGGCCCCGGCCGCCGGAACAATCCAGGCCAATCCTACTGCGACCAGGAGACGGAGGATATAGAGGTACGGTCCGTTCAGGGTGATGCGTCGTCCACTTTGGGGGGGTGCCGTGTGTTGGGATTTGTCCGGTTTCTTGAAAGATCTCATGGTGAAGGCGCGCTTATCCCTGCTTAATCAAGAGATCTCTGGTCACCTGCCCGGGATCCGAGGCCCCTGTCATGGACATGAACCGAAGCAACTCCGAGGTGATCTCCTGGATGACCGCTTCCACGCCCTCCGCCCCGTTTGCGGCCAGCCCGTAGAGGATCGGCCGGCCCAGGCCCACCAGGTCGGCCCCGAAAGCGAGCCCCTTGAACACATCGCTGCCGCGCCTGAACCCGCTGTCCACCAGTATGGTCGCGTTTCCCTGTACCGCTCGGACGATGTCATCCATTACCTGAAACGGGTGGGGAAGGTAGTCCAAGGTATGGGCGCCGTGTTTGGAAAGGACTATGCCGTCCGCTCCGGCCTCCAAGGCTTTCTCGGCATCCTCCCGGCTCAACACCCCCTTTAAGATCAGGGGAATGGATACCCTATCCCTGATGGTTTTCAACTCATCGAGGGAAAGGGGAAAGCAGTCCCGTGCCATTTGCGTGTCATGAACCTTGGTTCCCTGACCGGAATCAATTTCCACGCCGAGCCAGGTGATCCCCGCGGACTGGATCTGATCGATGGCTTCGAAGAGCTTCCCTCGATCCTTCAGCGGCTTGACATTGGCCGCCACCGGAACGCCGGTCTCCACGATCTCAGAGAGGTTCTGGGGAATCGGTGTCCCGGTCCAGATAAGGCTCCCCGCGGCCTTCAGCCCCCTGGCCACTTCAATTAAGCCGTTATCCGTGATGGCGGGAATCGGCATGGTCATGGCGGACATAATGACCGGGGTTGAGAGTGACACCCCCAGCACCGTGCATTGGGCTGTCGGTTCCACGCCGTCGATACACCGCTGTTTAATGGTATACCCATCCAGAATACGGCGGTTGTTTGAGAGGACGAATTCGGTTTCCACCCCGTCCAGCAAACGGCCGATGTCCCGGCTGCGAAGCGCCGCCTCCCCCTGCTCGTAAATTTCTGAAAGGTTCATGAGTCCCCCTAATGATGGTGACAGTATGTGCGCTTATATCACATGAAAGCATCCTGCGGCAAGCGGTGTGGCGGCGCTCGTCTTAAAACAAGCCAAACATTTCCCCTTATCCGTCTGACATCTCTTTTTCTTCGCCCACACAGACCGCCTTATATCCGGAAGATGCGAGGGTGTTGAGGAGGGCCTTCAGATGGGAGAGGCCGCGGGTCTGGACCACGAATTCCACCTCTGCCGACTGCAGGGGAAGATCCGTGAACGCCCGTTGATGATGCACTTCCACGATGTTGGCTTCGGCCTCGGCGATCGAACGGGCGACATCCGAAAGCGATCCGGGACAGTCCCGCAATTCCACCTTCAACCGCACAAGGCGGCCGGTCCGCACGAGCCCCCGCTGGATGATGGAAGACAGCGCCAGAAGATCGATGTTGCCGCCGGATAAAATCAGGCCGGCCTTCCTCCCCGAAAACGTTTCCTTGTGGGTCATGACGGCGGCCAGTCCTGCTGCGCCGGCCCCTTCCACCACGGTTTTTTCCACCTCGAGAAGCAACAGTACCGCCGCTTCGATATCCCCTTCATCCACAATCAGCATGTCGTCCACATGCTTCCTGATAATTTGAAGCGGTAGGGCTCCCGGCTCTTTGACTGCGATCCCCTCGGCAATGGTCGATTGGCCCCATTCGGGCGCCGCCAGCTTGAGGGCGCGACAGACGGACGCATACCGCTTGACCTCCACCCCGATGATGGTGATGTCCGGACGGATGTCCTTGGCCGCGATAGCACATCCGGCGATCAGGCCGCCCCCGCCCACCGGGACCACCAGACACTGGAGATCAGGGAAGGCGGACAGCATCTCCAGGGCCACCGTCCCCTGGCCCGCAATAACGGCTTCATCATCGTAGGGGTGAATCATCTCGAGGTTTCTCTCCGCAGCCAGTTGAATGGCAAAGGCCCGGGCCTCATCAAAGTCGTTTCCTTCGAGTATGACGTCCGCTCCGAAGGCCCGGGTGTGCTCCACCTTGAGATTGGGGGTATATCGGGGCATGACGATGGTGGCGTGAATCCCCAGATTTCGGGCATGATAGGCCACCGCCTGGGCATGGTTGCCGGCGGAGACGGCGGTCACCCCTCCCTTTCGTTTTTCCAAGGGAAGGGCGAGAAGCTTATTCAAGGCGCCCCGCTCCTTAAAGGAGGCCGTGAATTGGAGATTTTCGAATTTTAAAACGAGATCCGCCCCCGTAATCTGAGAAAGGGTGACCGAAGGGGCACAGAAGGTATTCTTGATTCTCCCCTCGATGGCCGCTTCGGCATCTCTGATATCCTTGGGTGTGACCGTCATCATTAACGTTTCCTGTAAAAATGGCTATTGAGTCCGTCTCTTGCTTGAGGTTGTCCTTTAAGCTGAATTGTTATTATCATCATTTATCCTAATTTTAGCACCAATCTATCATATGCTCCAGAGGGTCGCAATTTTAAATCGTTTCTATCTCCTTCCCACCTTCAAGGTATCTGAGAGTCAGCGGGTTCATTCTGTTGGGAAGTGCTTTCTCTTCAACAGGCGTGAAACATGCTGTTGCTACAAAGGACTCTGTGAGGTTAGTCGACAACATCACCAGAACTCGTTGTTGTCAAGTCAAGCCTTGTCTCAACGTGATTTGTTGAGTTTGGATTTGTCAACGAACATTGGTCTCTCAGTACCCTCTAATCCTTATAAAACCTGTGAAGGACCATTTAATATGCCCTAACCGTATTTTTTTGGGGAATTGGGCCTGTGGTAACCCAGCCGAAGTCTTTCTGCTTCTCTGACTTTCATTTTTTATCCTCCTTGTGTTCGAATTAATAATAATATAGTATACTATCCAATTACATGCAGATATGCAAATTTGCTGAAGTTAGAATACCGGCTTCTGGAAAATCTGATTGCGTGAGAGAACACACAAAATACCGAGCCAGTTTTGCAGATACCATTCGTGTCCTCGAAGAATTCAAAAATTGAGTATAATGCAAGAAAAATTGAAAATGCCAGTGAGCGCATTCCCCGCTGCTTGCGGCGGGGTTAGCGAGCGAACTTAAAATTGGTAAAAAGTCCTTACATTTGGGAGATTCCCTGCAGCTTGCTGCAGGGTTCTTCAATCTGAACCTCACTGATTTTGTGTTCCTCAATGCTTTAACTAAAAATCTAGCACCTCCAAACAGGGAAAAAATAAATGGGAGAAGGAGATAAATCGGATCGGGACCTTCAAATTCATTTGGATGGAAAGATCGATGATTTCCCTGCCTCAGAATTGCCGCCCGAGAATGCTTGGGAAGCGCTTAAGTCACTGAAGCGGGAAAGAAGACTCCTGCAAGCAATCATCGATGGAGCAAGGAACTATCACCTCGTCTACTTGGATTGCGATTTCAATTTTCTGTTTGTCAATGAAGCCTATGCGAAGACATGTGGGTATACGCCAAACGAACTGGTCGGAAAAAACCACTTCGAATTATATCCGAATAAAGAAAACGAAGCCATCTTTGTAGGCGTAAGAAATTCCGGTATCGCCGTCGAATTCCATGATAAACCCTTTATCTTTCCGGACCAACCTGAAAGGGGCACCACCTATTGGGATTGGACCTTATCTCCTGTAAAGAATGCCTCCGGGAATGTCGAAGGTCTCGTTTTTTCTCTCTTTGAAAGAACTGAGCGCAGGCGGGCCGAGGACGCGTTAAAGGAGAGTGAGAAGCGTTTCTATCGGCTGTTCGAAAATGACCTGACGGGCAATTTCCTCTGCGACCCGGAGGGAAAGATCATCCTCTGTAACCCGGCCTTCGCGACCATATTTGGGTTTTCCTCACCGGGGGAAGCAGTGGGCACGAGTATGATCGAACTCTATATTCAACCCGAGGAACGAGATTCAATATTGGAGACGCTTAAACGTCAAGGGAAAATCCAGGGCTATGAGACCTGGCGCAAACGGCGCGATGGACAGCGAATCCATATCATTGAGAATCTTGTAGGACATTACACTGAACGAGGCGAGTTGAACGAAATCCAAGGGTACATTTTTGATGATACCGAGCGCAAGCGGGCTGAAGCGGCGCTGCTCGAATCCAAAGAACTTTTTGAGAAAACTTTTATCAGTCAGCTTGATGCAATTTTTTTGCTTGATGCGAGCATCCCCCCCAAAATCATTGACTGCAATCCGGCTGCTATAAAGATGTTCGGCTACGATCGCGAAGAAATCTTGAGCGGTACAACAACCGTTTTGCACGTCAACGAAGAAGCGATCAAGCGATTTCAAAATAATTTTTATCAGGCCATAGAAGAACGAGGGTTCTTTCAGCTGTCGGATTTCGAGATGAAAAGAAAGGACGGATCGGTCTTTCCGACAGAACATAGTGTAATCCCTCTCCAGGACGATGTGGGCAGGCGCACCGGCCTGGTAAGCGTGGTTCGGGACATCTCTAAACGCAAGGAGGCGGAGGAGGATCTTCGCAAGTCCCGTGATGAGCTGGAGATTAAGGTCAAGGATCGAACCGCCGAACTCGAGCGAGCAAATGAGCAACTTAAAGAAGAAAATCAGGAACGTATCCGTACCGAGCAGTCACTCAGATTGGAGGAGGCCCGATTAGACGCGCTTTTGCACTTACACCAAATCAGCAATGCTACCCTCAAAGAGATCGCCGGTTTTACCCTCGAACATGCAATTGGGCTGACGAACAGCAAAATCGGGTTCGTGGGTCTTCTGAACGAAAATGAATCGGTATACACCCTTCATGCAGTTTCAAAAGACGTTGTGAAGGAGTGTAATGTAACCGGTGATCCTTTGCAGTGGCACGTGGCGGATGCCGGCATATGGGCGAATGCGATTAGAGAACGTAAAACTCTGTTTGTAAACGATTACAGTGAACCTCACGCCAGAAAACGAGGCCTTCCCTCCGGTCATCCTTATGTTGAGAGATTTATGGTCGTACCCATTTTTGATAACGAGAAAATCGTCGCTCTTGCAGGGGTCGGCAATAAGGCTTCAGAGTATAACAAGTCCGATGAACGACAGGTGCTTTTGCTCTTGAGCGGGATGTGGGGGTGCGTGCAGAAAAATTTGTCGAGAGAGGAATTGAAGAAGGCATACCATGAACTGGAAACATCGAATTCCGAACTCTTAAAATACAACAGACAACTGGAGATGCTTAATAAGGAGCTTGAGGATTTTACCTTTGTCGCCTCCCATGATTTGCAGGAGCCGTTGAGAAAAATACAAACTTTCGGTAATATGCTGATTACCAAGACGAAAGGCGCTCTGGATGAAGCTTCTGCTGACTATATCAAACGAATGCAGAATGCAGCATCATGGATGCAAAAATTGCTCGATTCTCTTTTATCCTATTCCAGGATATCTTCAGTAACGGAGACCGAGAAAAGGACACATCTCAGTAAAGCTGTTGAAGCTGCCCTTTCCAACCTCGAAATAATTATCAAGGAGAAGGAAGCGGTTATTGAAATCACGGCCCTTCCGGTCATTACGGCGGACCATTTTCAGATGATTCAGCTCTTTCAGAACCTGATTGGTAATGGGTTAAAATACCAAAGGAGAGGTGAAGTACCCCGGGTGCGTATATACTCGCAGGGGAGCGGTTCGGAGAGAAATGAGACTTGGAATATCTGTGTGGAGGATAATGGAATCGGAATAGATGCCAAATACCATGACCAGATTTTCATGCCCTTCAAACGGCTGCATGGAAGAAGCGAACATGTTGGTGTGGGCATGGGTTTATCGATCTGTAAGAAGATCGTCGAGCGCCACCGAGGGCGGATCGCTGTGAAGAGTGAACCAGGTAGAGGCTCCACATTCATAGTATCGTTGCCCGTAGAGAGACGAGAATCATGAATGAAAAGGCTGTAGTAAAAAAGGGCTTTTTTACCGTTCTTATGGCCGAAGACGACCCCGATGACAGGTTTATAACCGAAGCGGCTTTTTTGGAGATTGGAAATGCCGGGGAGATGCGTTTTGTAGAAGACGGAGAAGAATTAATGGACTATCTTTGTCGTTTGGGAAAGTATGCCGATCCGATCCTCTCTCCGCGTCCACGCCTTATTCTCTTGGATTTGAACATGCCAAAAAAAGACGGCCGACAAGCGCTTAAAGAAATAAAGGTAAATCCCGACTTAAAAAGTATTCCAGTGGCAATCTGGACGACCTCGAAGGAGAGAGAAGACAAGGTTCTATGTCATGAACTGGGCTCTGATGTTTTTGTGACCAAACCTGTGAATTATGGCGATCTGGTCAGTAGCCTCCGCAAGGTAATTACAACTTACTGTCTGTGATATCGAAAGAATGTTCGATCGGGACGGGTGGTCGAGGCGCCGATCACTCTGATCAGAGTCCTTGGTTTGAAGGCCGGAGAAATACGATACTGCCAGAGGGAACAATAACCTAAAAGCAGACGTGACCTAATGCTTTAACGCATACAAAGTGATCTCCTCGCCATTGTTTCGAAACAACTTCCCTGCCTCCTCCAGATACCTCAAATGTGAAATCGCTTCACCGGTGGCAAACCATCTTTGAGCCACTGGAAACCGATCCCAAGAATCGACCTTTAGGTCCCAACTCATGCGCGAAGCCACTTGAAAGGCGTTTAGGGGACCCCTTTTTAGTATGGTCAACACTTCATTTAGTCTATGCTTATGATGCTGTTTAAGTTCGGCGATTCTGTCGTTTTGGTTTTTTGTTATGAGCCGCCGATGACCGGGTAAAATAAGATCAACTTTCAATCCAGCTACTTTTTCCAGGCTGGCCAAATACTGCTTCAAAGGATTTTGTATATCCGACCAGCATTGAATGTTGGGCGTTATATCGATGAGGATATGATCCCCGGCGACCAGGATTTTTTTATTCGGCTCGTACAGACATATATGTCCCATGGTATGTCCCGGCGTGGAAATGCATTTGAAATTGTATCTTCCCACATGAATTGAATCGTCATCATCCAAAAGCTTCATTTCAGGGATCCAATCCGAGCCGTACTTGGCACCGGGATGTTTATCCATTGCCGATTGCAATTGATCTTTAGGAAAGCCATTTTTAGCGGCATATTCGATCATGGCCCCGAAGCCTTCCCAGGATTCCATAAGTTCTTTTTCCGGCCGGCTAAAATAAATCTGGCTTGTATCCTTGGCAAGCTTCGTCACGAGGCCAAAATGATCGGCATGAAGATGGGTAATAAATATATCGGAGTTTTTGAGCTGAACTCCGATTTTGCGCAAACCTGCGATCATGGCCTCCAGGCATTCTTTGCGATTCAAACCCGTATCTATGATCATGCTCCGATCAGTGTCCCGAATGATATAGGAATTGAGGTATTTTAATGGACTTTCCGGGAGCGGGATTTTCACTCGAAACAGATCGGGTAATATTTCTTCACACATGCCAATTCACCTATGTCCTTAAAATATTTCTAGAAAATCGAGAAGGATTACGCTTCTCTTTCTGAGTATCTACAATATGTTGGGAGCATGAATACTCAGATGACGCGCAGCAGATGTTTGGGTAAAGAACGTATGATGTCATCATTTGGGCGTAGTTATTTTAAATACCGGGGTTCTTATTTGCCGGGGCATATCCGGCCATGCATCACCGCAAAAACGGGCCTCTATTTTATATCGCCCCGCTTTTAGGTCCTTGGGCAATTGCCATTTGATGTTGTCCATGTCATCGATATGATGAAAGCCCACGCAACCATCCTTATGGGAAATGTTAAAAATCGGAATAAAATCCTGCCGATGTCCGGCTTTGCCGTGGTTGCCTTGGCGGACTAATGAAAATTAAAATTCAGGGTTTACGGAAATAGGAAAAGCCGTCATTCGAATGAACCGAAGCGTGAAGGTCATCCCAGGGCGATAAACATCATAGTCGGTTATGATGCCGATGAGTCTGTTGCCATCGGAAAGTCCGCTCCCCACACCGGATGTGGTTTCGTCCCAGAAACGGGACGGTCCCACATCGATATGAACGACTTGCCCGTGGTAATATCCGGCACCGCCGAAGTGAACACTCCTGACATAATACCACAGCGCCTCGGGCCCCACTCCCTCTATTTTGAGGTCCGCCGCCATGCCGTACTGGTGAAGGCTGGCCTTGGCCGCGAGATTTCCCTTTTCACGAAGCAGGGTATTGTATTGTGGTTTTCGATAGCCGGATACGATGGTCATTTTAGCCCCTCTTTTTAAACGGTCCTCCAGATAATCCATAAACTCGATGAGTCTTAAGGAGAGTCCCATCCTGGACGCTTCACAAGGGGCCTCAAACACCCGGCAGATCTCCTTAAGCGCATTTTCATCGTAAGTTCCCAAACCGCTTCGGTAAGCCCCTGAAAAGGATGTATTGACTCGTTCACTAGATAATGTGATTTTGCCGTCACCGTGAAAAAAATAACGGGCAATATCCCGGGATCCTTCCTTTGCCCATACGCATGATGCAACCGCCGCTATCAGCAACAATGCAAACGGTCCCGAGTACTTTTTAACAATCTGATGAAATACCATTCTTGAGAGACTAATGATTGAGTATACCGAGAGCGCTTGATCGACATAAGCGTTTTCAAGGGCGCATCTTCCGGCGGGTATAAACTCGGGTGAGGCCGGTTTTCACGATTCGAAGGTGATCATGACATCCCCTGTCTCCACGGTTTGCCCCGCCTGAACATGCACCGCCTTCACCTCACCGTCACACGGGGAGGACACCCCGCTTTCCATCTTCATGGATTCGATGATGACCAGGTCTTGACCCCGGTATACCCAGTCGCCTTTCTTGACTTTAATGTCGAGTATCAGACCGGGCATGGGTGAGAAGAGGGTATCGTTTTTCTCCTCGCGGGTCGCAGTGGGCATATGCCGAACCAGATGCCACTCCCCGGGTGTGTAGATCTCAAAGGTACGGGTGATCCCACAGAAGGCGACCCATATGAAGTTCTCCCTGTACTGGAGATGAAAATATTGGTTTTGACCATCGATGTTCAATTTGATGCGGCGCCTGTAGAACTCAAAATGGGGGGTGATCACCCGGTAGGGATGGTCATCCACGTTGACCGACCAGTGCCGCGAGATCTCGTCTCGGGACAAACGAACCTGGAAGACGTTTTCTTCGCCCTTTACCACATAGTCATGGAACGGCTTTTCCTCGTGGGCTTGCCCCACCTTTGCCGTCATCGGTTTGAGGGAGTCCCGGACGAGGGTTTGCCGGTTATGATAGACCAGCGTTGCGGCCATGACCATAAAGTGCAGGTCTTCACTGTTGAACACCCGCTCGGTTTGCTTTTTATTAAAATTTTCCTCAATGAACCGTGTGGATAAATCGGCTTCGGCAAAAGCGGGATGATTTAAAATGGCGTTCACGAAATCTCTGTTGGTATACACCCCTTCGATATGGTATCGGTTCAGGGCTTGAATCATGGCGTGTCGGGCCGCTTCCCTGGTCTCCCCGTGCGTGATCACCTTTGACATCATCGAATCGTAAAACACACTGATGGTGCTGCCCGCTTCGATCCCGCTGTCCAACCGGACATCCTTTCCCCGGGGAGGGGCGTATCGGGTGATGATCCCTGTTGAGGGGAGGAAATCCCGCTCCGGATCCTCGGCACAGATTCTGGCTTCAATGGCCCATCCGTTTATGTGGACCGCTTCCTGGCCTAATGGAAGCGGTTGGCCGTCGGCGATGCGGAGTTGAAGTTCCACCAGGTCGAGTCCCACCACCATTTCCGTCACCGGATGTTCCACTTGCAGGCGCGTGTTCATCTCCAGAAAATAGAAGGCGCCGTCGGGGTCCAGTATGAACTCAACCGTGCCGGCGTTTCTATAGCCTGCCTTCTCAGCCAATGCACAGGCCATCCGCCCCATTTTCGTGCGCAGATCTCGGTGAACAGCGGGGGAAGGGGCCTCTTCGATAATCTTCTGGTACCGCCGCTGTATGGAGCACTCGCGTTCCCCCAGGTAAATCACGTTTCCATGGTGATCGGCCATGATCTGGATTTCCACGTGTCGGGGCCTGGAAATGTATTTTTCCAGGAAGATCCTGTCGTCTCCAAATGCCTTACGGGCTTCATTTTGGCTGGTGGTGAAGGTGGGCTCCAGATCCGCTTCTTTAACCACCACGTGCATGCCTTTTCCCCCACCGCCTGCAGCCGGTTTCAGGAGCACCGGATACCCGATGGTTTTTGCGGCGATCCGCGCTTCCTCTATCCCGTTGAGGGGATCGGGATGGCCGGGTACCACGCGCATGCCCGCTTGTGTGGCCAGCCTTTTGGCGGTGGTCTTGTCTCCCAGCAACGAAATGACCGACGCAGGCGGCCCGATAAAGACCAGCCCGGCCTTGGTGACCTCGTCTGCAAACCGCGTATTTTCAGACAAAAACCCGTATCCGGGATGAACGGCCCGGCAGCCGCATGCCAGGGCGGCACCGATGATCTTTTCCTTGGCCAGATAGGATTCCGGCGCTGGTGATGGACCGATGTGGACGGCGTGGTCTGCTTCCCGGACATGAAGAGAGCGGACGTCCTCATCGGAGAAAACCGTCACGGTCTCAATGCCCATCTTTTTGCAGGTCCTGATGATCCGGAGGGCGATCTCGCCGCGATTTGCAATCAATATCTTATCAAACATGCCTTTTCTCTTTATAAGGGGATGTTGCCGTGTTTACGAACCGGGCTTTCCATGGCTTTGCCTTCCAGGAACTGGAGGCTCCGAATGAGACGATGCCGGGTGTCCCGGGGCTGGATGACGCTGTCGATGTACCCTCTTTTGGCCGCCAGAAACGGGTTGGCAAATGTTTTTCGGTACTCCTGCGTTTTTTGAGAGAGCACGGTTTCGGGGTCCGGCGATGCTTTGATCTCCTTTCGGTAGATGACTTCGGCCGCACCCTTGGGGCCCAACACGGCAATCTCCGCCGTGGGCCACGCGAAATTGATGTCGCATCGTATGTGTTTGGAATTCATCACGAGATAGGCCCCGCCGTAGGCCTTCCTGAGGATGACCGTCAATCGGGGAACCGTCGACTCCACAAAGGCGTAGAGCAGCTTGGCCCCGTGCCGGATAATGCCTCCGTGTTCCTGCTCCGGCCCGGGCATAAATCCGGGGACATCCACCAGGCAGACCAGGGGAATGTTGAATGCGTCGCAAAACCGTACGAAGCGGGCCGCCTTGGTGGACGCGTGGATGTCCAGCACGCCTGCAAGCACCGCCGGCTGGTTCGCAATGAGTCCGATGGTTTCCCCACCGAGCCGCCCGAACCCGCAGATGATGTTCTTGGCAAAATGGGGCTGAATCTCGAGAAATTCCGCCCCGTCCAGGATGCTGTTGATGACGATCTTCATGTCATAGGTCCGGTTGGGGTTGGGCGGCACCAGGTAATCCAGTACGGGATCCGTCCGTTCGATGGGATCGCTGAGATCAAGGATAGGCGCCCGTTGACGATTGTTGGACGGGAGGTAATTCACCAGTCGTCGGATCTCCCGAAGGCACAGAATATCATTGGGAAAGACGAAATGGGCCACCCCGCTTTTCCGGTTGTGCACCTGGGCCCCACCCAGGTCATCGAAGCTGATGTCCTGGTGGGTCACCGTCTTGACCACCTGAGGACCGGTGACAAACATGTAGGAAGAACCCTCCACCATAAAGGTGAAATCGGTCATGGCCGGGCTGTACACGGCACCGCCTGCACAGGGGCCCATAATGCAGGAGATCTGAGGGACCACGCCGCTGGCCAGGACATTTCGGTTGAAGATCTCTCCATAGGCGGCCAGCGCGTCCACCCCCTCCTGTATCCGAGCGCCGCCGGAGTCATTGAGCCCGATGATGGGAGACCCCACACGGACGGCATGATCCATGACCTTGCAGATTTTCTGGGAGTGGCCCTCTCCCAGGGAGCCGCCCATGACCGTAAAGTCCTGGCTGAAAATAAAGACTTCACGGCCATCGATGGTCCCGTGCCCGGTGATGACGCCGTCCCCAAGCCAGTCGCGGCCCCTGTCAATGGTGCTCCCCCGACCGGTCTTTAACCGATCGAATTCTTCGAAAGAGCCCTCGTCCAACAGAAGCCCGATGCGCTCACGGGCGGTGAGTTTGCCCTTTTCGTGCTGCTCCTGAATTCGATCCTGTCCGCCGCCCAGCACGGCGCTCTCATTCATGGTGTCAAGTGCGGCAAGGTTTTTTTCCACGGGTAATTCCATTTGGCCTTACCTCCTTATAAGGGTCGTCCGGAAATTAACTGTTTCCAACTGCGAGGTGTATCACGGGTGAAGATCATGCGTTCCGGGCGGAAAACGGATTCTGCCTAAGCATTGAACATGGAGACCAGATTTCCCGTACGGTCAAAGACGAGTTCCAGGTCCTCTCCTTCCACACGCTGCCCTTCCATCTCCTTCAAAGCGGCCAGGCACCCCTCGGACACCATCAAGGTATTGAGTTCCAGGGTATTCTTGATATGCACCAGGCGGAGGTCTTCGGTTTTGCAGGGCCTGATGGTCTTAAGCGCCGCCGCAATGGCCTCCCGGTCCGTGGGAAACGCCAGCGGGATCTTGCCCGCTTCGGGAGCACAGGCCGTTAGACAATTGATGGTGGTGCTTTCAAGATCGATTTTATCCACCAGCCTCTGGGTGGTGACATCGGCCTGGGCCACGCCCACGGCGCTCCCTTCACTCCCCTCGGTGAGATCCCTTACAAATATGCGGGTGATACTCGGCAACGGCCGTTCCACCCCGTAGGCGCAGACGTCGCGTCCCACCACATTGGGGTCGATGCCCTCGCCGCTGATGTCCTTTCCCATCTCGTCAATGATGAGGAGATCGATGTCATCCAAGGGGAGTAAGGGGAGCCATGCCCGGGCCTTCTTGAGCAGTTCGGTTTCCACGGCCTCGATCTCGCGTGGAAGGGCCATTTTCACCCCGGACGTCTGGTGGTGGTGATTTTCCAGCAGGGCCACCCCAAACAGGACGGGGCTCCGGTCGATCACGGCCTTTCCCGCGGTGCTGATGATTTCGTATTGGGGGCGCACGATGGAAAGGCGGTGATAGTGCTCCGCCCCCACCTGGTTGCCGAATCCGATGGCCATCATCTTGATGAGGCCGCTTTCCGTCGGGCCGATAAAATTGGTATGGGGTTTGACGCGATTGATGGGAACGATGGCGTCCGCCTCGTGGGCCAGGCGGTTCAAAAAGAGGGGGATGCCGTCCATTTCTCCCACTGAAACGACCTCCATGGTTGCCCGAACCGGCGCGCCCACACTTTCTTCGGTAATTCCCCGCGCCTTGAGTACCGCCACCTGGCCTTGGGCCGTGGCGCCCCCGTGAGACCCCATGGCCGGCAGGATAAAGGGGTGACGCCCGGCCGCTTTCAGACGGGCCACCACGCCGGCCACCACGTCTTTCAGATTGGAAATACCCCGGCTTCCCACGCCCACGGCCACGCGGGATCCGGGTTTCAGATCCAGGTGGCCCCGGATCCGCGGCCATTCCCGGGCCAGTTCGGTGTCGATATCCACCGAAGGGGCCACCTCAAACCGCCGGTGTACCCGTCGCATTTTGGGTAATTTCAATTCAGTGTCGCGGATATCGGTCATGGGGTTCCCTCCCGTAGCCCAATGGGGTATGTGGCTCTTATGACTGTTCTTCCAGAAGTTCACTTATAAACTGGGTCGTGGTGTAGATCTTGAACGGCTGTGCCCTGAGTTTGGCATTGTTGAGATTGTGCACGCAGGAGTTGCACTCGGTCAGTACCACCTCTGCGCCGATTTCCTCCGCCTCCTCCAGCCGCCTGCGGGCCATGGCAATGGAGTTCTTGGCATAGGCCCCCCGGACGCCTCCTCCCGCGCCGCAGCAGAGGGCGTCTGACCGGTTATGCCGCATTTCCACGAAGTTGGGGGCGATCTTTCGGATGGTTTCCCGCGGTTCGTCATAGATGCCGCAGTGTCGTCCCAGATCACAGGGATCGTGGTACGTGACCCGCTTGTCCGTCTGAACCCCCGGATCATAGTCTTTGAGGAACTGGCTCAAATGGAGGATCTCGATCCCGGCCTCTTGAAGGGCCGCATATTCGTCTTTGTCATTGAACGTCCTCGAGCAGTAGGGACAACCGGTCACCACTTTTTTGGCACCGGTGGCCAGGATGAGATCCACATTGGTCTTGGCGAGTCTTTTATTCACCTCGAAGCCCACATCCCCTAGGGCGCCGCTGCAGCAGACCTCGTCGATGAGGGTGTAATCGACGTTCAGGTGATCCAGAAGATCCAGGGTGGCCGACGTGGCCTCGTCTTCCCGGTAAGACCCGACACATCCGATGAAAAAGACCATGTTCGCCTTCTGGTTTCGTTCCCGTTCAAAATCTTCGGGTTCGTCCTCTCCGTATATATTGGTGTGCTCCTCGAGCACCCGGTGCATTCCCTCGAAGGCGGGATGACAGGTTCCCCGCTTCACCATGTCTTTTCTCACGGCCTTGATGATCTCGGGCGGATTCACCCCAGAGGGACACTGATTGGCGCAACTGGCGCATGTGGTACACTGGAAAAGGGTTTCAATCAGGTCATCATTCAACTCGATGTGGCCGTCCATGACCTCTTTGAGGATCAGCATCTTGCCCCGGGCGTTGAAGGCCGGCCGTTTGGTCAGCCCGAACACCGGGCAGACCGCCCGGCAAAACCCGCAGCTCGAGCACCTGAGGACCTGGTCCCGGAATTTTTCTTCAAACGTGTAGGTGTCTTTCATTTATGCCTCCAGCCCCATCTTACCCGGATTCAGTATATTGTCGGGGTCAAACAGTTTCTTTACGGCGCGCATGACATCCATGCTTACCGGGTCGTGTTCCATGCTCATGAACGGGGCCTTGGCCAGCCCGATGCCGTGCTCGCCCGTGAGGGTGCCGCCCAGTTCAATCACCTTTTCAAACAATTCCTTGGATGCCGCTTCCACCCGTGTCACCTGGTCCGGATCCGTTCCGTCGAAGCAGACCACCGGATGGATGTTCCCGTCGCCCGCGTGCCCGACGGTGGGGATTCGCAGTTGATATTTCTCGGCCAGATCGGCAATGGCCCTGAGCATGTCCGGCACCTTGGACATGGGCACCGCCAGATCTTCAACCACGAGGTTGTTGTTAATTCGGGCCACCACACCATAGGCCGATTTTCGGGCTGTCCAGAGGGCCGCGGCCCCCTCTGCCGACTCGGCATGCGTTACGGTAGTGGCATGGTTTTTCTCAAAAATGGTCGTGATTTTATTCATTTGAAACTCGGTCTCTTCCTTGGTGTATCCGTCGGTTTCGGCCACGAGCATGGCTTCCACCTCGGGCAGCCCGAGATCGGTGTTCTGGTTAATGACCACCAAGGTCTGCTGGTCCACCACCTCTAAGGCACTCGGGATGATCCCCGAGTACATGATCTGGCTGACGGCCCGTCCCGCATCCTCGAGGGTCTCGAAAGTGGCCATGGCCGTGGACGTCAGCGGCGGCTTGGGATTTATTTTAAAGGTGATCTCGGTAACGATTCCGAGGGTCCCCTCGGAACCCACGAAGAGCCGGGTTAAATCATACCCGGAGACGCTCTTCATGCATTTGGAGCCCGTGTGCAGAATCCGTCCGTCAGGAAGCACCACTTCCAGCGCCAACACATAATCCTTGGTGGTGCCATATTTCGCGCCTTTGATGCCGCCGGCATTGGTGGCCACGTTTCCACCGAGTGTGGCGACCGAACCGCTGGCAGGATCCGGTGGATAGAAGAATCCATGGGGGGCCAGGGCGCGGTCCAGATCGGCATAGACCACGCCGGGTTGAACCACTGCCAGGCGGTCCTCGATATTGATGTCAACGATCTTATCCATGCGTCCCAGATCCAGAACCACCCCGCCCTGTTCCGGAACCGTCAGACCGGCCAGAGACGTTCCGGCCCCTCTGGGAACCACGGCGAATTTCTCCCGGCTGGCCAGTTTCATAACGGCGGATATCTGCTCCTTGGTGATCGGCCACACGGCGGCATCCGGCCTGTGGCTGTGCTCGGAGGCATCCTTTGCATAGGCGATGAGATCGATCAGGGCGTCGGTGTAGTTATCCGCACCCACGATCTCTTTCAAAGATTCTTTGATTGCTGCGTCCATGATTCGCTCCAGTTTTTATGGGGTCTCGCCCCGGGTTCCGGCGGGGCCAGAAAAAACACGAGGGATCGATATGGTTCCAATCCCCTCATGTTCTCCGCATTATTGCAGTTTAACCGGTCTCTATGTCACGTTCAGCTCAGACCTCAACCGCTTTTCCTCACGCCCTCTGCGATCTCCATGAATTCGTTTTCAGTGAGGACCCGTTTTAAATCGTGCGATTTGAGTTTTACGGCTGCGAGTAGGTCGAGGGCTTCGTCTTCACTCATCTCCAGCCCCAGTCTATCACACCATATCCAGATGTTGTCCAGCCCGCTCTTTTTCCCCATGAGGATATGGGGGGTGTCGCGACCCACAAAGGCCGGATTCACGGGATACAGGGTAGTGGGCTCATCGTCGTATGCGTTTCGGAACCACCCCGTTACGATGCCGGATTCGATGCTGTAGGCCCCGTCCCCTATGAAGGGCCGGCAGGAGGGCACCTCGGTGCCGGAGAGCTCACGGACCAATTGGGATAATTCGTACATCTTTGAAAAATCGATCCCCACATCGATGCCGTACATGGTCAAAAGGGCCATGACCGTTTCCTCCATGGGCGTATTTCCGGCACGCTCACCGATCCCCAGCACCGTGGAATGGATGACTTCGGCCCCGGCCATGAGGGCATTGACGGTGTTGGCCACGCCCAGACCGAAATCGGAATGAAAGTGGACCTCCAAGGGTTTGGATACCCGCTCCTTCACTTTCTTCGTGAAGTAGGTCGCCGCCTGGGGATTGAGCGCGCCGAAGGTATCCACCAGTGTAAAGGCGTCCATGTGCCCTTCTTCGGCCACTTTCTCCACCAGATTGAGGAGCCAGTTGATATCCGAACGGGTGGCGTCTATGGTGAAAAACACGGTGTAGAGTCCCTGTTCCCTGGCGAATGCCGTGGCCTTCACCGAGAGGTCGACGGCCTTTTCCATGGGCCATTTATACCCCTTTGCAATCAGGTGTTCGCTCGACGGGATTTCAATGACGATCCCGTCAACCCCACAATCGGCGGCCAACTGGACATCCTGCACCATGCAGCGGCAAAAGCAGAAAATCTCAGACGGCAGGTCCCTCTTGACGATTTCTCGAATGGCCTCTTCATCTCTGGGCGACACGGCGGGCATCCCGGCTTCGATGCGATGGATCCCCACCTCCGACAGCTTTTCCGCGATTCGGATCTTGTCGTCCTTGGTGAAGATGATGCCGGCCTGTTGCTCTCCGTCCCGAAGCGTCACATCGTGGATTTTGACCTTCTCGGGTATAATAAAACCCTCTCTCACCTCATCGAGATAATTCCACGGGCTCACGAACCAATTCTCTGATTTCCACGGTGATTTTTTCAATATTTCTCCCTCCGCATATTGCTTAAGTTTAATGTTCCCAGTGCTCCCAGAAAATATCATGAACACCTATCATCAGATATATCCTTTGTCCAGAACATAAGTCAACGCCGATGCCCTTACCATAGGGAGTCGATCCGTGGGTCAGCGGGTGATGAAAAACAGGTGTTCTCAACAAAACGTCTCCTTTATGCGAAAAATGGGGCCGGCCGGCTCAAGCCCTTGAAATGGGCTCTGTTGCATTATGCTGTTTCTAAATGTATAGTTCCTGAACGAACCGGGCAGGATTCAACCCAAGCGAGCGGAAGTCCCATGAAATATCAGAGATATACGGTATCCCTGTTGATTTTTCTTTTTGTTTTGTCCGCCTGTGCGACACCCGAACCCAAACCAATTACCTGGAATAACACCGATCTTCCCGATGCGGTCATTGAAGATCGCATCCGCTTTATTGAAACCAGGCTGGACGCGCACAAGCGCCACGGAGAGATCTGGTACTGGAGCTGGATGGTCATCAACGGCGCCGCCGTAGTCGGCCTGAGTGTGGCCGCAGGGACGACCGACAACACGCCGGATCGGGTGGATTTCGGTTCTCAGGCCGGGCTGGCGGCCCTGGGTGTGGCAGACCTCCTATTCAGGCCGCTGGAGGCGCGTTACGGTGCGGATCCGATTCGGGATCTCCCGGAGGCCACCCGAACGGAAAAGCTCAAGAAGTTATCGGCTGCGGAAACCCTGTTAAAAAGTAATGCCAAGCGGGCATGCGAGCGTGAAAACTGGCTCTTCCATTTGTTGAACCTCTTGCTCAACGCCGGCGTGGGCGTGGCTACCGGGATTGCGGGGGACAGCGGTTCGGGCGCGGTCAGCGCAGGGGCCGGATTCGTTGCCGGTGAGATCTATATTCTGGGCCAGCCCTGGGGTCCCAAGACGGACTGGGAAACCTATCAAGCGCTGGCGTCGGATGGATCGAGACAAACGGTGCGCATGTCTCTGGCGCCTTGTGATTCGGGCCTGATGGTTCGTTTTCGGTGGTGATCGTCGGGGCGTTGGGCGTTTTTGTTGTTTTGGCTCAAAGCAGCTCTCCGGCCCGGTCCATATCGGACATATCCCCCATCAAGACGACGGTCTACCGCTTTCCGAGGCCTGCTCTGATTGAATTTCCCATGGTTCGGTGCTATAGAAGGTCACTTTTAAGCCGAGTGTATACATGTAAAAGGATGCGCATATGGAGACATGGCGACTCTTAGATACGCGGCCCATGAGTGCTGCGGAAAATATGGCCCTGGATGAAACCCTGGTGGAGCTGAAAGGCCGAGGCAAAACCCCCAATACCATCCACTTTCTGCAGTTTGACCCGTGGGCCGTTCTGGTGGGGTTCCATCAATCCGTTTCCGAAGAGGTTCGCCTCGATTACTGCAAGGAAAACAATATTGAGGTGAATCGCCGGGTCACCGGCGGGGGCGCCATATTCTTTGACAAGAGTCAGTTGGGATGGGAGGTGGTCTGCGATAAGTCATTTTTCCATATGAAAATGGCCAATAACCGGCTTTTTAGATTGTTGTGCGAACCGGTGGTGACGGCCCTGAGGCGGCTGGGTATTGAATCCGCCTTCAGGCCACGCAATGATATCGAAGTTGATGGGAGAAAAATATCGGGTACCGGGGGAACCGAATCAGGGAATGCCTTCTTGTTTCAGGGAACCATGCTGACCGACTTTGACGTGGATACCATGCTCCGGTGTCTCAGGATACCGGTGGAGAAACTGAAAGCAAAGGAAATCGATTCGGTAAAGGAGCGCGTGACCTGTCTGAAGTGGGAACTGGGAAGGGTCCCGGATTTAAAGACCATTAAGGCCGCCATATGCGAAGGCTTTGAATCCCACCTGGGTATTCGCTTGCAACCAGGGCCCCTGACCAGAGAGGAAGCGGCCCTGTTTAAAGCGAAATTACCCGGCTTTCAATCCACCCGGTGGATTGACATGGTGAAAACGCCGGTCAACCGACATGAGGTGGTTCAATCCGCATACAAGAACGATGACGGACTGGTGCGATTCACCTTTGTGGTGGATCTTCAGAACCGACGCGTCCGGAATGTGTTTATTACCGGAGACTTCCTTTCCTTCCCGACCCGGGCCCTTTATGACATGGAGGCTCAATTGAGGGGGGCCAGGCTCAAAAAGGTGGAGCTTCACGACATCATCCGTCGGTTTTTTGAGACCGGCCGGATACACATCCCCGGGATGTCTCATGAGGATTTTCTCAAACCCGTGGACCAGGTGCTCAAGAAGGTCTCCATCGCCCGATACGGCATTCCTTTGGAGTACTGCAACCTGATTTCCGTGACCAACGGCTCCTTTGAAGCGGTCTTAAAACGGCATCCTTCGGTACTGCTCTTGCCCTATTGCGCCAAGGATCTGGACTGCAGCCTGAGACACAAAAAGGGGTGCACCGCCTGTGGAAATTGCTCGGTGGGGTATGAAGGGCAGGGGGGTCCCGGCCTTTATCGGGTGTTGCTGCCAGCCCTTTTTTACCAAACATGAGGACGACTTCGAACAGGCGGGCCTTCCCGGCATCCTTCTGGATATCGATAACACCACCTGCTATGAGCTGGACCAGGCCAAGGCGGCATATGCGGGCAAGTTCGCAAGTCAGACCCATGTCAATCTGGATTTACTCGACATGGTACTCAATGTGGATGTCGAGTCACACAAGGCCGCGTAAGCTTTGGTTAGGACCCAGGGACCATGAAGAACCCCAGGCACTGCGACATCCTCATCGTAGGGGCCGGACCCGCCGGGAGTAGTGCGGCCCTCACGGCTGCAAAGCTAGGGGTCGGGGTCCTGGTGGCCGAACGCCGGAAGACCATCGGTGTGCCGGTGCGGTGTGCCGGGTATATCCCGAGGCCCCTTTTGGCTGAGCTTCCGTTTCGGGATCGCTCCTTTGTGCTCCAGCCGGTAAAGGCCATGCGGGCAATGCTTCCCGACGGCACCGTCAAGGAAACGCGTGCACCCGGCTTGATCATCCGACGCGATCGGTTTGATCAACTCCTCGCCGAGTCCGCTCAAAGGCAGGGGGCCCGAGTTTGCACCGGATGGCGAGCCGTTTCAAAGGAAGCGGATGAAATCCTATTGAAGGATGCTCGGGGGGATGTGTTCAGAACGCGGCCCTCGGTGGTCATCGGCGCGGACGGACCCCATTCCACCGTAGGCCGATGGATGGACCGGCGCCCCCCTCGCCTGATCCCCGGTATTCAGGTGCGGGTGCCCATGGCGGACCCGACGGGCCATACCGAGGTCTACTTTCATCCGAGGATTTTCGGGGCCTATGGATGGGTCTTCCCGAGAGGAACTGAGGCCAATGTGGGCCTTGCACTGGCCGGAGGGGAGGGGTTTCCCCTTTCTTTGAGAAGAACGCTCGAGTGGTTCGTGGGCCGGGTGGCCGAACAAGGGAAGATCAAAGCCGACAGCAAGGGGTTCACATTCGGGTGGATTCCGGTGGCGCCCCGGCGTCGCATCGTGTATCAGAACATGCTGCTGGCGGGTGATGCAGCCGGGCATACCCATCCCATTACCGGCGCCGGCATTGCCCATGCCATGCTGGCGGGTCGTCTGGCCGCCGAATGCGCGGTCGAAGCCGTGAAAAAAGGCGATGTGGGCGTGCTTCGAGGCTATGACGAGGCGATTAAGGCGGAACTGTGAGAGACCCTGAGCCGCGGCACCCGTCGTAGACAACTCCTCGAATCCCAGTGGGATCGCTTGTCCGAGGTGCTCCCCCGGTGTTGGACGGGATTTAGGGCATATTACCGGGATGACCAAAGTGGGGCGAGCGAATAGAAGAGGGAAGGAATCGGCGGGTATGGTGAGCGATCTTGATACCAGGCTCAAAAAGGCGGGAGCCATTTCCCGGGCCAATTTGGGGAAAAAGATCGTCTTCTATCTCCCGGGCATGTTTTCATATAACGGTCTTAGAGGGGCATACCCGGCCGTTTCCGTAACCGGTGATCAATGCGCGCTCATGTGCGATCACTGTCAGGCATCCATCCTGGCGCCCATGCCGGCGGCCCTGTCACCGGATCAACTGATCGAGACGTGCAGCCGGCTTGCGGAAAAAGGGTGCCTCGGCGTCCTGATCAGCGGGGGTTGCGATAGCCAGGGACGCCTGCCCTGGGAACGGTTTATTCCGGCCATCCGGCGCGTCAAGGAGAAGACCGGATTCCATATCTCCATCCATTGCGGCCTGCTGGAGGCGGACACGGCCCGGGCCCTTAAAGGGGCGGGGGTGGATCAGGCCCTTCTGGATATTGTCGGGGATGATCAGACCTATCGTACGGTCTGCCATGTGGATTTCGGCATATCCCGGATTTGGTCGAGTCTGAAGGCCCTGGCCGATGCCGAATTACCCATGGTGCCCCATGTGATCTGTGGCCTGAATAAGGGCCGGATGAAGGGGGAGAAGGAGGCCTTGAGGATGGTTTCCAAATTCCCCATTGAACAGCTGGTCATCGTCTCGCTCATGGCCATCCGGGGAACGCCGTTTGAAGGGGTGAAGACTCCGGATGCCGAAGCGGTGGCCGATATTATCGCCGAGGCCAGGTTCCTGATGCCCCGGGTCCGCATGAGTCTCGGATGCGCCAGGCAGCGGGGGGACGAAGCCATTGAACTCATGGCCCTGGAGGCCGGTATCAACCGAATGGCGCTCCCTTCTGATGCGGCCGTAGACCGGGCCAAAGCACTCGGCCTCGAGATCCGGTATCAGCGGACCTGTTGTTCGGTGGGTGCTGATTTTTCCAGGACATGTTGGTAACTATAAATTTAAGGAGCAACCAAATGGGCACTGTGCCTGATGATACAATGGAAAGTCCCGAATATCTTCGAATGAGCCTGGCCGCGGCCATGACCCTGGGGTTCAAGCGGGGACTCTTTTATCGAAACGCACGGCTTTACTGCATTAATCTCTTACTGACTTACGAAGATGGATGCCTGGCCCGGTGTGCGTACTGCGGTCTTTCCAGCCGGAGACCCGGTGCATACGGAGAAAAGAGTTTTATCCGGGTCACCTGGCCCACTTACGCGTTGACGGAGATTGCGGCCCGGATGCAGGACCGGCAGGATAAAATCAAGCGGATCTGTATATCCATGGTCACTCGAAAACGGGCGAAGGCCGATACGGAATTTGTATGCGAACAGCTGAGATCGGCCGTCGATATCCCGATTTCATTATTGATTTCTCCGACCGTTTTAAAGCGGTCGGACCTCGTGGATTTCAAGGCCGCCGGTGCGGACAAGATCGGTGTGGCCGTTGATCTGGCGACGCCACTCCTGTTTGATCGCTATCGGGGCAAAGGGGTCCGAGGGCCGCACCAATGGGATCGATACTGGGCGTGTCTCGCCCAAGCCCTGGACATATTCGGTGACGGAAACGCGGGGGCTCATTTCATGGTGGGGATGGGCGAAACGGAACAAGAGATGAGTGCAGCCATTCAGCGGGCAAGGGACATGGGTGGGTTCACGCATCTGTTTTCCTTTTTTCCGGAACCGGGTTCGGCCATGACCCATCAATCCCCTCCCCCAATGGATCAATACCGCCGGATCCAGCTGGCCAGATACCTCATTGACAAGGACATGGCCACGGCAGACGAATTTCAATACGAAACCAACGGAAAAATCGTGGACTTCGGTCTTGAGCCGGAGGCGTTGGACCGGGTGATCCAGACAGGGGAGCCTTTTCGGACCAGCGGCTGCGAAGGGGTGGACGGAGAGGTGGCCTGTAACCGGCCCTACGCCAATTCCAGGCCGGGACCCCACATCCGGAATTATCCTTTTCCCCCCGACGAAGAAGACATCAAGAGCATCAGGGGGCAGATGGGATTCTCATAGGCTTTCCGAACACCGGAACAGCCGGGGAGGGATCGCATAACCCCTCTCATCAGCCTTTCTCATGGGCATGGTCATCCGCTTCGTCCTGATGCTTCGGATGATCATGCGTATGATACTGCCATGTCAAGTGTTCATGGGGCTTGTCATCACCGGGATGCCTGTGAACGAAA
>JARRPY010000034.1:0-12273 GCA_037382425.1 Deltaproteobacteria bacterium | reverse complement strand
CATAGGAGAATTATTGATTCGGTGCCGCGACCTCGAGCTCTCCGGACTGGAATTTTTGGCCGGGATCCCGGGAACCATTGGCGGAGCGGTCGCCATGAACGCGGGCGCCTTCGGACATGAAGTGAGCGAAAGGATCGACTCCATCCGTTTCATCACCCCCCGGGCTACCATGGTGGAAAAGAAAAGGGAGGATTGCGTTTTTTTCTATCGAGGGCTTGATTTGGAAAGGGGCTCGATTATCACCCATGTACGGGTTCATTTGACGGCATCATCAAGAAAGACGATTTCAGAAAGAATGTCGAACGCCCTTAGGTGGCGAAAAGCCAATCAGCCGCTCGATGACCACAGTGCGGGATCTGTTTTCAAGAATCCCCCCAACGAGTTTGCAGGGAGGCTCATCGAAGCGGCCGGATTGAAAGGAAAACAGGTGGGAGGGGCCATGGTGTCCGATCGGCACGCCAACTTCATTGTCAACAAAAAGGGTGCCACCGCCGCAGACATCCTCATCCTAATGGGGTTGATCCAAAAAGAGGTGGAACGGCAGTCGGGTATTCGACTGGAACCGGAAATTCAAGTGGTCGGGGACATGGTGTGAGCCGACAGCAGCGACCGAAAAAGGGGCTTAAGAAAACCGAGGATCGAACGGCTGTTCCCGGGAACACCTTCAGACGACTGGGGAGCGGCTTCTTGAAGGTCACCATTGTGATGGCGGCCATTACGCTTTTGAGCTTATTTTTCCTGTCCGTTTATCACTACCTATTGAAGTCGCCCTATATGAGACTGGAGCGGGTACAGATGACGGGTGTGGATGACCATCTAAAAGCGGAGTTGATGGCCCTCTGCGGGCTGAACACCGAACCCAATTTGCTGGCAATCAATCTCGAGGATTTGAAGAAACAGATAGAGGAACACCCGTGGATTCGAAATGCAAGGCTCCAAAGACAGTTGCCCCATACGCTGACCATTGATATCGAGGAGCAAACCCCAGTGGCCATCCTCTTATCAGACCGTATGGTTTACGTGAATTCCCATGGGGAGCCTTTTAAGGCGGTTACTCAATCGGAAAATGTCGATTTTCCCATCATCACCGGGATTTCCGATGACCTGAAATCCGATGAAAATCGCCTGGAGACCGTCGCCCATGTCATGCACACATTGTCCAACGAGCACGGCATCTGGGCCGCCGACAACCTCTCTGAGATAAACGTGAGAGAAGAGGGGGAAGTGGCGCTGTATTATCGCGAACTGGGAGCCGAGATCGTCTGTAACTGGCGAAACTTATCCGAGAAGATACCGGGGTTGCGCCGCTTGGCGGATCATCTTAAATCATCGGGGAAAATCGATCGGGTGAGACGGATCGACTTGGATTACGCGGATGGGGCGGTGGTGTCGTTCGAGGCGAGTTGATTGAGGCATCGATCCGAAACGCTACGGGGAAAGGGGAGCAAGAGGGACATGGCCGGGGAAATTGTAGTGGGTCTGGACATCGGGACGACCAAAATCTGCGCAGTGGTCGGTGAAATACAGCCTGACGGGGTTGAAATCATCGGCATGGGCAGCCATCCGTCAGAAGGTCTTAGAAAGGGGGTGGTCATCAATATTGAAGACACCGTGAATTCCATAAAGGAGGCGGTGGAAGAGGCGGAGACCATGGCGGGATGCGAAATCAGTTCAGTGTATGCAGGGATCGCCGGCGGTCACATCAAGGGATTTAACACGCCCGGCGTCATCCCGCTCAAAGAAAAGGAGGTTACCAAAAAAGATATCGAGCACGTGATTGAAGCGGCGAGTGCCGTGGCCATCCCCATGGACCGTGAGGTGATCCATACCCTGGTCCAGGAGTTCATCGTGGACGACCAGGACGGTATCATGGATCCCTTGGGAATGTCCGGCGTTCGCTTGGAGGCCAAGGTACACATCGTCACCGGGGCGGTTACGTCCGCCCAGAATATTATCAAGTGCGCCAATCGGGCCGGTTTGGATGTGTACGATATCGTACTGGAATCCCTGGCCTCCAGTGAAGCGGTCCTCACAAAGGAAGAACGCAATCTCGGCGCCGCCCTCATCGATTTCGGCGGGGGCACCACGGATATGGCCCTCTTTTCCAGAGGCGCCATAAAACACACATCCGTGCTTTCCTTGGGAGGAGACAATCTGACCTACGACATTGCAGTGGGTCTGCGCACGCCCAAGTTAGAGGCGGAAAAAATAAAAATTAAATATGGATGTGCGCTGTCATCCATGATCGGAAAGGATCAAACCATCGAAGTGCCCGGCGTGGGCGGGCGTAAACCGAGAACCCTTTCCCGCCAGATCTTGGGGGAGATCCTGGAACCGAGGGTGGAAGAGATATTTTCACTTATTTACAGTGAACTGCTGCGTTCGGATTACGAGGACGTGGCGGGTTCGGGGGTGGTGGTGACCGGGGGATCCGCCGAATTGCCCGGCGTCAGTGAAATGGCTGAACAGATATTCGGAGCCCCCTCCCGGGTGGGCTACCCGGAGGGTGTGACGGGGCTCACGGAATTGGTGAATAAACCCATGTATGCCACGGCGGTGGGACTTGTCCTTTATGGGGCCAAGAACAGCAAGAGGAAGAAGAAATTCAGGATACGGGACAGCAATATTTTTCACCTGGTGATGGCAAGGATGAAGAGATGGTTCAAAGACAGTGTTTAATCTCAGTAAAGGAGGGACATCATGAAATTTGAGTTTGTGGATGAGGTGGAAAGGAGCTTTTACAACGCCAGAATAAAGGTTATCGGAATTGGCGGTGCCGGCGGGAATGCAATCAACAACATGATCAGTTCAAATTTGAGGGGTGTGGATTTTGTGGTGGCCAATACCGATTGCCAGGACATCGAACGGTCGTTGTGTTCCAACAGCATTCAACTGGGACCGGCAGTCACCATGGGTCTTGGGGCGGGGGCCGATCCCGACATCGGACGGACGTCGGCGGAGGAGAGTATTAATGAACTTCGGGGCGCCCTCGAACATTCGGATATGGTGTTCATTGCTTCCGGGATGGGCGGCGGAACCGGCACGGGGGCCTCGCCGGTGGCCGCTCGAGAAAGCAAGGCACAGGGGGCACTCACAGTGGCGGTGGTCACGAAGCCCTTTGAATTTGAGGGAAAAAAACGGATGAAACGGGCGCTGGAAGGAATCGAAGCCCTCAAAAAGGAAGTGGACAGCCTGATTGTCATCCCCAATGAACGGCTCAAGACCTTGGGAGAAAAGGCAACCCCTTTTAAGGACCTTTTTAAAAAGGCGGACGAGGTCCTCCTCCAAGCCGTGAAGGGAATCTCGGATCTGATCATGAGCAACGGCTTTATCAATCTCGATTTCGCCGATGTCAAGAAGGTCATGGCAGAAATGGGCAGCGCACTCATGGGGATGGGGAGAGCCAGCGGCGAAAATCGCGCCGTTGAGGCGGCCCAGCACGCCATTAACAGTCCTCTTTTGGAGGATATCTCCATTGAAGGGGCCAGGGGCCTGCTGATGAACATCACGGGCCCATCGGATATGACCCTGGATGAGGTAGACGAGGCGTCCAATTACATCAAAAACGAAGTCAATGCGGATGCCGACGTATTCTGGGGGATGGTGTTCGACGACAAACTGGAGGATGAAATCCAGATTACCGTCATTGCCACGGGCATCGATGGACCGACCCCTTGCGCGGGAAAGGAGCGGGGCTATCTGAGGTCTGTGGTCAATGAGGGCCCTGTCAGGTCCGCCCAGGAATATGACAACGTGGTCAGACTCAGAGAAGCGACGCCCGAAGATGCCCAGGAGGATTGGGTGGTGAGAATGAACGGCGTTAAAATGAACGGCGTTAACCTGGACAGGCCTACGTTTCAAAGAAGACAGGAGGAGGGGTCGGCGCCCGAACCTGAACAAGAATCGTTCATTAAACGAGGGAAAAGAACGTTACTGGACAAACTTCGGATGAAGGACAGCCTCGATTATCCCACATTCCTGAGGGTCAAAGCCGATTGATCGGATATTTCGGGTGAGGCCCAAGAGGTTCATATAACCGTGTCTGGTGATATTATCGCCCTTTACCGTGCCAGACTGGCAGCGGAAAAAGGGACGGTCATCAAAGATTGGGGCGGTAGGCTGAGCATCGCTCTGACCTACCCCAATGCCTATCGTCTGGGCATGACCAATCTGGGATTCCAGATCGTCTACGGTCTTTTAAATCAGAGGTCCGATGTGGTGGCAGAGCGCGTTTTCCTGCCCGAAGGCGAGGAAATGTCCCTCTACCTCCATTCGGGGAAACCGCTATGCTCTCTCGAAACCCAAAGACCACTTCACCAATTCGACTTGGTGGCCTTTTCTCTTTCCTTCGAAAATGATTACCCCAACGTGCTGAGGATTCTCGATATGGGCGACATCGGCCCATTTCGGGAAGAAAGACCGGCGACGTGGCCTCTCGTCATGGGCGGGGGGATCGCGACCTTTCTGAATCCCGAACCCCTGGCACCGTTCATGGATGTTTTCCTTTTGGGAGAGGCCGAGGAAAACCTGAACGCTCTGGTCGACATTCTCTCGGAGGCCCGCTTTGATGGCCCGGAAAAGGGGGAGGTCTTCAGCGCCTTGCTGAAAAGGGTGAAAGGCGTCTACATCCCGTCCCTCTATCGTCCCCGATACGGCCGAGACGGAACGCTCGACACATTCTCACCCACAAATCCAGGGGTCCCGGAAAGGGTAAAGGTCCCACATGTCCCCAAAGAAGTATTTTGTGAAAAGGAGGTCGCTGTCTCGACTGTCTTGACCCCGCAGACGGAGTTCGGGGAGCGAACACTCATTGAGTTGGGAAGAGGCTGCGGCCGAAGCTGCCGGTTCTGTGCGGCCGGTTATGTATACCGACCCCCCAGGGTCTATGAACAGCGTCATCTCGCCGCTTGTATCGAAAAGGCGATGTCCACGTCCCCCCAACTGGGTCTGTTGAGTGCGGCCGTCTCGGATACTCCCGGTATTGAGGATCTCACCGGCACCATTGTGGCCAATGAAAAGCGTTTTTCGGTCTCCTCGCTGAGGGCGGACACATTGACACGGGGACTGATGAGTAATCTGAAGGCCAGCGGGCAAAAGTCCGTCGCCATCGCACCGGAAGCCGGCTCCGAACGATTGAGACGGGTCATCAACAAACATCTGACAAGGGACCAGATTCTCTCGGCCGTCCAGACCATCGCTGAGTGCGGCCGGTTCAGCCTCAGGCTCTATCTGCTCATCGGTCTTCCCACTGAGACGGGAACCGACATCGCGGAGATCGTTGATCTGGTCAAAAAGATCAAACATCACATGGTGAAATTTTCTGCGACCCGGGGGACCATCGGAAAAATCATACTCAGCCTCAATTGTTTTGTGCCCAAGCCCTTCACCCCGTTTCAGTGGTGCCCCCTGGAAGACATCGGGTCGCTCAAAGCCAAACAGAAGCATCTAAGACGGTCCCTGCTCAAAGTGGGAGGGATCAAGATCAACACGGATCTCCCCAAGTGGGCCTATATTCAGGCCCTCCTGTCCACGGGCGATCGACGTGTGGGCCGCATGCTTTATAATGCCCACAAGGCAGGGGGGGACTGGAAAAAAGCGCTCAGGTTCTCGGAGGTAAACCCCGATTTTTTTGTGTATCGACCCAAAGGGTTGGAGGAGCGTCTTCCCTGGGATTTTATGGACCACGGAATTTCGAAAGCATATCTGATAAAGGAACGGGCCGCCGCGCTTCGGGCCGAGGAATCCGCACCGTGCGATGTGGGAAACTGTTTCAGGTGCGGCGTGTGCAGACCGAATGACGTGACATCAGGAGGCCATCAGGGTGCTGCGTAAGCTGACGGTGGGACCGTATCAGGCCAACTGCTACATCCTGGGCGAACCGTCGACTCGGGAAGGGCTGATCATCGATCCGGGCGCTGAGGCTTTTTTTATCGTGAAGGAAGTCTCCAAACTGAAGCTAAACATCCGCTACATCCTGATCACCCACGGTCACATGGATCATACCGGGGCCGCGGCAGAGCTGAAAAGAATCACCCAGGCATCGGTGGGTATACACCCGCTAGATGCCCAAGGCCTCGCATGTCAACCCGATATACCACTTGCGGATGGCCAGGACATCCCCTTGGGCGGCCTCACCCTCTCCGTACTTCACACCCCCGGTCACTCACCGGGCGGCGTGTGCTTTCATGCGCCGGGCGTCGTCTTTACCGGGGATACGCTCTTTGCCGGATCAATCGGAAGGACCGATTTCACGGGCGGCGACCACGCTCTACTGCTACGGGGGGTCAGAGAGAAACTTTTTCCCTTGGGCGATGAGTTGAGGATATACCCGGGTCACGGCCCGCCCAGCACCATCGGGAGGGAGCGGCAGACAAACCCCTTTTTCAGATAATTCCTATCCTGGATCAAAGCGCTATCTTGAGATCGTCGTAAGCCACGGTGACCCGGTAGGGGAGATGTCTGTCTTCCAAAATCCGCGCGACGGTTTCTTCCCATGATGTTTGATCCAGCGGTATGGGATAGGGGGTCCCGTCCTTAGGCGAGGTTAATGGATGCTTCGGCGCATACTTCTTGAGCATGTTATTGGCCGGGTCCCCGGGAACCATGTCCGCATCTCCCATATGGACCAAGAATGTTTCCCGCTTCGGCTGGAGTTGCTCAATGTATCCCATGGCCCTTTGAAAACTCATGTGGTTGGGCCGGTTGTGCACCGGCTCATTGAGCCAAAACGACTGGATGATGAGATAATCCGGCGTCGCCAATTCCCGGGGCACGTCAGGGATCTCTGAAAAATCGGACGTATATGCGATCCGGATGACCTCTCCCGAACTCGAACGGCATTGAACCAGGTACCCCACCGACCCCTTGGCAAACTCCCCGTGGTAGGTCTTAAACGGGCACACCTCGAATTCCCTTTTTCTAAACCATTGACCCGGCACAATGATGACCGGCCGGATGACCCCCATATCCTCGAGATACGCAAATCGTTTTCTGACGACATCAAAACTTTCTTCGGTCAAATAGACCGAAATGGGCTCGAAAATCCCCTTCGGGCAATTGCGTTTGTAAGCGAAAAGCTCATCAAGGCCGATGTAATGATCCGAATGCTCGTGGGTGATGAGGACCCCGTCTATCCGGTCGATTCCATGTCTCAACAGCTGGTCACGGGCATCGGGGCCGCAATCCACCAATAGTGTCGATTCTCCCCTCAGCATAAAAGAGGTGCGGTCCCTTTTTTGGCCTTCCTGTCTCATTTTAATACATATCCGGCAATCGCAATCGACCTCCGGAAGGCCCCACGCCCCACCTGTCCCCAGAAATATCAGTTCCATGCTGGGATGGACACCCCCTTCTCTCCATGTTCCGAAGCCCTAAGACGCTTCATATTGACTGAAAGGCCTTTTAATATGCTCCACAAGGTCTCGTCAATAGTCTCTCCCCGAAATAATGGTAAAGTGCAGACTCTCCGGAAGTGGGATAAACAGGCAGGCATGATTTTGAACCCTTTCTTTTCAGTGGACTTTCATTCCCTTCCCTCGGTATGGTAAGATTTCATTCACAGGAGGGTTTAATTCCCAGACCCGAACGATCCGAGGAATGTGTCACTCAGAAACAGAGTTTTGTTTATTGTTGGCCCGCGCTTGGCGCGGCGAGCTCCGCTTATTACTCAAACGCGCACCCATTATCTTGGTGATTAGGGACGCATAGGACATGAGAATCATCTTTTTTGCAGGAAAAGGCGGCGTGGGAAAGACCAGTGTGGCTGCTGCCACCGGAATCACATCGGCTGAGGCGGGGAATCGGACCGTGATCATGTCACTGGATGTGGCCCACAGCCTGTCGGACATCTTCGATCTGAACAAGGACTTGATCGGCAAACAGAAAGGAAAACGGGTCAAGATCCAAGAAAATCTTTGGATTCAGGAACTGGATATTCAGGAGGAAATTGAGAAAAACTGGGGGGACATTCACAAATACCTGTCCACCCTCCTCAATACCACGGGTCTGGATGAAATTCTGGCAGAAGAACTGGCCATTCTCCCTGGGATGGAAGAGGTCAGCCTGCTTCTTTACATCAACCACTATGTCCGGACCCAAAAATTCGACGTCATTCTCCTGGACTGCGCACCCACGGGTGAATCGCTCAGGTTTATCAGCATACCCACCGCCTTGGAGTGGTACATTAAGAAAATATTCAAGATGGAACGGACCATTGCACGATATGCCCGGCCGGTGGCCAAAAGGTTTTATGACGTACCGCTTCCCGGGGAGGATTATTTCGATGCCATTGAACACCTGTTCGAGCGATTAAAGGGAGTGGACCATGTTCTGGCCGACCCGGATATCACCACCGTGAGACTCATTACCAACCCTGAGAAAATCGTTTTAAAAGAAACACAACGAGCCTTCATGTATTTCTCTCTCTATAGGATGACCATCGATGGAATTATCATGAACCGGGTGCTTCCCAAGGATGTGAACGATACCTACTTTAAGGGATGGCGGAAGGCTCAAGCACAGTATATGAAGAAAGCCCGGGAATATTTCAGCCCGATTCCCATCTTTCCCGCCGACCTCTTCCGAGGCGAAATCCTTGGGATAGAACCGCTCAAGGTCCTGGCCGAACAAATCTACAAAGGTGAAGACCCGCTAAGTCGATTTTACGACGGGGAAACCTATCAGATTTCAAAGTCTAACGGGCATTACCGGCTACAAATAACGCTGCCCTTTGCAGCGAGAGAAGATGTACAGATCAACAAAGTCGGGGAAGAAATCATCATTCGTATCGCCGGCTTTAAAAAGCACATACTGCTCCCCAGGCCGGTGGCGGCCAGGGATTCTATTCGGGCCAAACTCGAGGGGAAACAGTTGAATATCTATTTCGAAGGAGGAGACGATGAGCAGGGAAAAGAATGAAAACAAGCATGATGCCGTGCTTTGCCCGGTCGGCAGGTTTTTTTCCGACTTGGAAAAGACGTGCGGAAAAGAGTCTACATTTTTCGAGCATATGAAAAAATCACGAATCGAATTTCTAAAAGGCATCCGGTCCCTTGTGGATGTCCGTATCGAGGAAATCGAAAAACGAGAAAAATCCGGGCACCATAAAAAAGCCACTCGAGTGACGGTTGAATAGCCGTCCATTTCTCACGCTACGGGCACAGTCCCTGATGCGGCCTGCTCACCCATCTTCAACAGGGCCAAGGCAAAGGGATGCTGCGGTCCGCCAAAGCCCCGCCTCGGACACGTGTCCCCAAATAGGTTGACGAATCGAGCAGACCTCTGGTAGAAGACCCTCAATTCAGCACCGGGAGAAGAAGCACTTGGAATTTACCAGTCTTAAGGGATTCAAGGACATCCTGCCCGAGGAAGTGGGAGAATGGCAACGCCTTGAAACGGCAGCCAGAAGGCGGTTTGAGGTGTTCGGATTTCAGGAAATCAAGACGCCCATCCTCGAAATGACCGAGTTGTTCACCCGCGGTATCGGTCAGGACACGGATATTGTATCGAAGGAGATGTATTCCTTTGCGGATGTGAAAGGGCGGGGGATCACCATGCGACCCGAGGCCACGGCCTCTGTGGCCAGGGCCTACATACAACATCGGCTCTACCAAAACTACCCCGTACAAAAGCTGTATTCCATCGGGCCCATGTTCCGTCATGAACGACCCCAGAAAGGACGCTTCCGACAGTTCCATCAGATCAATGCCGAGCTCTTCGGCGATGCGGGCCCTAAGAGCGACGCAGATATCATTCTGATGGCCATGGGGCTATTTGAATCCATCGGCATCAGCGATGTATCGCTCCAGCTCAATTCCCTCGGATGCCCCCAATGCCGGGCGCCGTTTAGAGAATCTCTTCAGGCCTATCTTAATGACACATCCGATCGGTTGTGTGAGGATTGCCGGCGCCGGGCACAGACCAACCCGTTACGGGTGTTCGACTGCAAGATGACGTCCTGCAAAGCCCTCATCCAAGACGCCCCTTCCATGCTGGAGGTTTTATGCGACGCATGTCGCGAGCATTTTGACGCGGTCAGGGCATATCTCGAGGGATGCCGAGTCCCGTTCGTGCTAAACCATCAACTGGTCAGGGGCCTTGACTATTACAATCGAACCACCTTTGAAATACAGACCGAGCACCTGGGCGCGCAGAATGCGGTGGCCGGGGGCGGCCGGTACGACGGTCTGGTCAAACTCCTGGGGGGACCCGATCATTGCGCCATCGGATTCGCCGTGGGCATGGAAAGAGTGGTCACGCTACTCGAAGCCTCAGGCCGGCCGAAATCCAGATGTCCGGACCTGTTTATCGCTGCATTGGGAGATGAGGCGGACAGGGTCACCCTGCCATGGGCAGATGCCCTCAGGCGGCAAGGCTTCCGGGTGGAAATGGATTATGGACAAAAGGGCCTCAAATCCCAGATGAAAAAGGCAGGAAAACTCAACGCCGGAAAAGTCCTTATCGTGGGGAATGAGGAGATCAGGACCCGACAGGCCATTCTGAGAGACATGATGAGTAGAGAACAAACGGCGATTGATCTGGACCAAATCCCCGAGGGACTGGCAAAAGAGTACTTAAAATGACGAACGACGAACAGAAACACATAGATCCATTGAACGGATGGACCCGCACCCATGATTGCGGCGCATTGAGGAAGGAACACATCAGCCGGGAAGCGATTCTCATGGGGTGGGTCAACCATCGGAGGGATCTCGGACAGCTGATCTTCATCGATTTGAGGGACAGGGAGGGAATGACCCAGGTGGTATTCGATCCCCAGATCGAGGAGCGGGTCCACCAGAGAGCCCACGTCCTCAGGAATGAGTGGGTCCTGGCGGTAAAAGGAAAGGTGGCGCCCCGTCTGGAAGGTCAGGAAAACACCGCGCTCCCCACCGGTGACATCGAGCTCAGGGCGACCGAACTGAAGATCCTCAACGTCACCGAGACCCCACCCTTCCAAGTAGACGGCGCCGTGGATGCCGCCGAGACACTCCGGATGAAATACCGGTACCTCGAACTGCGCAGGCCTGAACCCTTTAGAAACCTCCGCCGACGCCACCTGATCGCCGCCTTGATCCGACAATATCTGGACAAAAAGGGGTTTGTGGATGTTGAAACTCCGTTTCTCACCAAGAGTACCCCGGAAGGGGCAAGGGATTATCTGGTCCCCAGCCGGGTCAACCGCGGCACATCCTATGCCCTGCCCCAATCTCCCCAGCTGTTCAAACAACTGCTCATGATATCGGGGTTTGACCGCTATTATCAGATTGTCCGCTGTTTCAGGGATGAGGATCTGAGGGCCGATCGACAACCCGAATTTACCCAGGTGGACCTTGAGATGGCCTTCGTGAATGAAGCACAGGTCATGGGAGTTTTCGAAGGGATGATGGAAACCCTGTTTCGTGAGATATTGGGTGTAGATATCCTTACCCCCATTGCCCATCTCACGTATCACGAAGCCATGGACCGGTACGGGACAGACCGGCCGGATCTCAGGTTTTCCATGGTGCTTCACGACATTACCGATGTGGCCGAGCGGTCGGATTTCAAGGTATTTAAAGGGGCCGTATCGTCCGGAGGTGTGGTTAAAGCCATCCGGGTTGAGAGCGGTGCCGCCGATTATTCCCGTAAGGATCTGGAGGCCCTTTCAGATGTCATCAGGGACGCAGGGGGCAAAGGACTGGCCTGGATTAAGGTCACCGAAGGGGGTTGGCAGTCCTCACTCGCTAAATTCTTCAAGGAAGACGATCAATCGGCCATTAACCGGCGGCTTGGCGTAGCACCCGGTGACCTGGTGCTCCTCGTGGCCGACCAGCCCCATATCGTCAACACGGCATTGGGTCAGCTCAGGGTAAAGGTGGCTCAGGATCAAAAACTGACGGGAAAAAATCACTATGCCTTCGTGTGGATTACCCGTTTTCCGCTTCTGGAATACGACGAGGAAGAGGGCCGACTGGTGGCCGTCCATCATCCGTTCACCGCCCCCTTGGAAGCGGATCTCCCCCTCCTCGATCAATCGCCGGAACGGGTTCGCGCCAGGTCCTATGACCTGGTGTTGAACGGTTCTGAGATCGGCGGCGGGAGTATCCGTATCCACACGCTTGCCTTGCAGCAAAAGATTTTCCAGACCCTGGGCATCTCCCCGGAGCAAGCCCGCTCCAAATTTGGCTTTCTGCTGGAGGCCTTGCGGTATGGGGCGCCTCCACACGGCGGCATGGCCCTGGGATTTGATCGTCTGGTCGCCATCATGAGCGGGGTCGATTCCATCCGGGAGAT
>JARRPY010000033.1:0-21517 GCA_037382425.1 Deltaproteobacteria bacterium | reverse complement strand
CCACAAAAGCGGCTCGCTCCTCATTTTCCCGAATGGTCTCAAGCACCGCCCCAAAGGGCGAGTGGATGATTCTCCACGTGAGGAGAAAACAGACGAGCACCACGCCGAGGGTGAGGAGAAACATCACCGTCGGGTCGCCTGAATTTCCGACGATCCACCCTCCAAGACTCACATCCGGCTGGGGCACGCCCATGAGACCGTCGTCTCCGCCGGTCAAATCGTACCATTTCCACGCAATGGTAAAAAACATCATGCCGAACGCAAGGGTCAACAGGGCGAAAGCAAGACCGCCGGTACGCACTTGGACCCACCCGACGGGCAGGGCAATCAACGACGTCACCACCACGCCCACGAGTATGCTCAGCCACATGGATTCGGGAGAGATATGAATGAGAAACAAGCCCACCACATAGGCACCGATGCCGAGATAGGCATTGTGCATAAAAGAGAGAAGGCCGGTATAGCCCAAAAGGACGTCCAAACTCAGGGCAAGAAGTCCATAGATCAGAATTTCATTCACCAGGCTCACGTAGAACCGGTTCGTAATGACAAATGGAAAGAGGGCCAGGCATAGCACCACCACCGCAAGGATGAGGGGTCTCACCCATCGGAATTTCGCTTCACTCGGATCATACGCGTAGGCAGTATCATCGGTCATGATTATTCAAACCTTCCTTCTCCAAGAAGCCCCCGAGGCATAAATGCAAGGATGACGGCCATCATCATGTAGACGATCACCATGGCCAGTTCGGTGATGAAAAATTCAGCCAGCGTCTGAACGACCCCGACGAGCAAGGCAGCCACCACCGCCCCTCTTAGACTGCCGAGGCCGCCGATGACAATCACCACAAAAGAACTCAGCAGCATTTCATGGCCCATGATCGGATCGATGGTGTATAAGGGGCCGGCAATAACACCGGCGATTCCGGCCAGGAGGCATCCCAAGGCAAAGGCCCCCATATAGACAAAGGTCATGTTAATGCCCAGGCAGGAAACCATTTCAGGAATGTGGCTTGCCGCTCGCATGATGATGCCGATCTTCGTCTTTCCCAGGAAAAGCATCAGCCCAGCCATGACCGCAGCAGTAAGCACCAGGGTCATGAGTCGAAATACCGGATAATGGGTGTCCAGTATCGGCACGGTTCCTCTCAGGAATTGCGGCAGCTCGATGAAACGCGGCTCATTCCCCCAAAAATATTTGATCAATCCATCCAATAAAAACATCAGTCCATAGGTCAGAATCAGGGTATAGACCATGGATCTCTTGCGCATGGGCACAATAATGGTTCTCTCGATGAGCAAGCCGACGATGGCGATGAGAATCGGTGCGATGACGAGGGCGACGAAAAAATTGAGACCGGTGCTGACGAGGGTATAGCCCGCATACGCACCCAACGCATAAAGGGACCCGTGCGCCAGGTTCATGACGCGGCTCAACCCATAAACGATATTGAGCCCGATGGCCACAATCAAGAACACGCCGCCCAGAACCAGGCTGTTCAGCGCAATATCCACAGATGTGCCGAGAATTCCGCCCATATCAAACCTATCACCTTTTGTTCAACCTTTTGGTTGAAATTTTCACCCTTCTTGACCCTGAGTCCCGCCATGGCGGGAAACATTTTTCAAAGGTCTCATCCATGGTTTTAAGTCCAAAGACTCTGTTTTTCGCAAGAGTAAGCCGGCTGCCGGGGCATCACGGTAAGGGGACAGGCTCGGTGTAAGGCTTAGGCATGCCTCACACCGAAACCTGACCTCAATTTACGTATCCGCCTGCCCTCTTAATTCCACTTTGCCGGTGGCCCCAGTTCTTCAGCAGGAAACGTATGCAAGACCTTCATGTAGATCTTCGCACCGTACGGGTTCCCCGGCGCCAATTTCGTTTCAGTGAGAACGGCCGCATTTCTCATGCAGTTATCCTTGGCGGAGATGCGCACCACTCCGTAGGGACCATCAAAGCTGATGCCTCTCAGAGCGTTGGCGATCTTCTGCGGATCCGTGGACCCGGCCTTTTCAATGGCGTTAAAGAGGTTCATGGCCCCCACATAGCTGTGGCAGGCGGCATCGGAGGGAATGGTATTGAACTTCTTCCAGAAATCGCCCTCCCACTTATCGGATATGGGGTTGTTCACATCCCAGCACCAGTCGGAAGCACCGAAAATTCCGACACAGGCCTTTCCGCCGGCCTCCAGTTCCACCGGACCGGGCGCGGCACCCGACACAATACGGGCGTACTTCTGAATACCGAAGTCGTAGGCCTGTTTGGCAAACACCGGGATCACATTGGTAATCAGCGCAATATACACCCCGTCCGCACCCGAGGCCTTGATCTTGCTGATATAGGAGGACCAATCTTTGGTTTTGATGGGGGCCCGGTCAAAATCCTCATTATAGACCTTGATGCCGTGTTTCTTGGCGAGTTCAATAAAACGCTTTGCTGCATCGTGACCCCATGCATAGTCGTGAACCAGGACATAGTAGGTCCTGTCTTTAAGATCGGGGGTTGCTAAAATCCCCTTCACATTTCCCACAGCGGTCTGGTCATTGGCCAGTTGGCCGCTTCTGAATACGAGGGGGTTGAGGCCGTAGAACTTGGTCGTCATGACGTGAGTGGACAGGAAGGGCACATTCAATTTGTCGATATTTTTGGCCAGAGCCAACCCCACCCCACTGGAGAAAACCCCGATAAGGGCTTTGCACCCATCTTTGTACACCAGTTTTTCCGCTTTGGTCACGGCAACGGGCGGCTTGACTCTGGTGTCCTCCACATAAAGCTTGATGGGACGGCCCAGGATGGTCTTCTTCTGATCCGCGGCCATCTGGATACCCATTTTCATCTCTTGACCGCCCTGTGCCACAATACCTGAAAGAGGAACAAGGACCCCGATCTTCACCGGCTCTTCTGCGGCGGCTTGATTCGGAATAATCAAGCACACACCCAGGAAAGCGAACAAACATGCTGTGATAAATGCCTTTTTCATCTTCTCCTCCTTATCATCCTGCAGGATTCTGGTTAATTTCCCCCACTTCTATTCGGTTCTTCGTCTTTTCACCTCCCCTCTTCAATAAATTTACCCGCGCCTATTCTTGCTCGGGAACCACCTGGTCCAAGAGTTCAACCAGGTCGTACAATTTCATGTCGCTCTTGATCCGTTTGGAACCCTCATTGAGATTGTAATGACAGAACGGACAAATGGACACCATGTGCTCCGCACCGGTCCGCATCCCTTCTTCAATCCGCTTTGAGGCATTTTTGGCGGCCCAGTCCCCGTATCCGGTCATGACACCGCCGCCGCCGCCGCAACAGTAGGAGTTGTCCCTGATCCGTTCCATCTCGGTAAATTCAATACCGGGGATGGCCTTGAGCAGATCCCTGGGCACGTCGTAGAGACAATCTTCCTCGTTGATGCCCACATAGGCCCCCTTCCAGAGTTTCGAGCCGTCCTCATCAACCTCGAATTTATTCAGGTGCCTCCCCGTGTGACAGGGGTCGTGATAGGTGACTTTCATGGGCAACTCACCGGAGAACTTGAGCTTGCCTTCCTTATACAGATCATTAAGGAGATCCACCGTATGAACCACCCGAATCCCATCCATGATCTTTTCATAATCCTTTGCCAGGACATAATCCTTCTTGATGGCTCGATAACATCCTGCACAGGACGTGACAATGGTATTAACGCCCTTTTCCTCATGGAGCCGCTTAAACGTCTCCAGGTTTGATTCCGCCACCCGTTTAAACTCATCTGCGTCTCCGATTCGCATGGCCGTGGACCCGCAACAGATCTCATTTTCACCCAGGATGCCGAAATCGAGACCCAGTTTCTGAAATATGGAGGCCGTGGCCGTGGGAACCCCCCGGGCAGGCAGGTTGAACGCGCCGGTGCACCCGACATAATAGAGAATCTCGGCCGGGTTTTTGTTGATATCCTTGATGGGTTTCTTGGCCTTTTTAAACGGCCGGGTCCAATCCGTGCGCACCCTTCTCGGGCCCTGATAGGGATTATTATAGCTTCGCATGGATTGGGCGATCTTTTTCTGTGTCGGCATGGGGCCCACACCGTCCGCCACCGCCTTCCGTCGCATGGCCTCGATGATTTCAGGAATGAACGGTTTATGATCCAGTTCGCACTGGTTCTGACACCCCGCACACACCGTGCACTTGTAAACGGCATCCAGCAGACTGTCGTTCCATTCCAACTGCCCGTCCAGAATACCCCGGGCGAAAGCGATCTTTCCTTTAGAGGCCATGAATCCTTCAAATCCGAATTCGGCCCCTGCGGGACAAATCTCACCGAACTCCGGCGGGGGCCCATAATTATACGCGGCCTTGCAATTACCACAGGCCGTGCACCGCCATATTTTATCTTCCAACTCCTCAAGAGTGGCTATATCCCATTCCATAATGTCCTCCCGGTACCTACTGGTGGTTAACTGCTTTAAACTCCAAATTTCCCGGTATTCATGATGTTGTTTGGATCCAACAAATTCTTCACCTGCTTCAATAGGGATAGATACCCGGGATGGGCCCGTTTGTTTATCTCAACGGCAAAATCCACGGGAGGCTTGTACGGGATCCCCCCGGCGTCCAAATCCACTTTCAAACATTCCACAATGGCGTGCCGTGCGTTTTCGGTTTCCTCGGCACTCTGCTTGTTAAAGGGAATCATGGCCCTGAGCATGCCGTAGTGGACCCCCCGATAGTTGGTGGCCCGAACGGACGGAGACAGGTTATGATCGATCAGGATCTCCTTCCATTTGTTGTACACGGTCGCCCACTTGTTGGCCGGCGTGAAGGTGCCGGGCCACGAGATACCGCCACCCGCCATCTTGGTATAATTCTTGGTGGACCCCACGATTCGGCTGGGAAGCTGGGTTCTTGCCCTCAATGCTTCTTCCGGATACTCGGCGTATTCGATGGATGATCCCTTCTTCTTTTCCTCGTCGAGAACATTCTGCCAGATCTCTTCCCGGGCCTCTTTTTCCTTTTCGGTCCAGGAATTGGTGGCCCCGAAGCAGTACCATTCGGGCGCATCATCCGGTTTGGGGATGTAAGGATAGGGAATCGGGACCTGGGACAACCACCAGGACACGGCGGTGAGATCATCGCAAATCTCGTAGTTCCCAAGATTCACCATATAGGACGTCATGTCCTCAATCGTATGGGTGGATACGGTAAACACCTTTAAAATAGGCGGGATCGGGTGAACTCTGACACCAATCTTGGTCACAACGCCACTGGTCCCCAACCATCCCTTGAAGAGTCCGTCCAACTGGGGCAAGGGAAGCACGCTGTGCCAGGAATCCTCCTGAATGGCGCACGATCCGACTCTCACCAGTTCACCCGTGGGAAGCACTACCTCCATGCTGGTAATCTCTTCACTGTTGAGTCCATACCTTCCGCTCAGGCCCCCGATACCGTGGCATAGGGCATTGGATGACACCGATGCAGAGGGTGGTCCCACCGGCCAGCTCCACCTCAGGTTGTGCTTGTAAAGCTCCATGGCCAGTTGGGCATGGGATACGCCCGGCTCGATGACGGCATAGTGGGACTCCGTGTCGATCCGGATGATTTTGTTCATTCGTTTCAGATCCAGCAGGATGCCCCCCTGCTCGGGAATGCACAGCCCCCCGATATTCGACCCGGCGGTGTAGGGCACCACCGGAATCTTTTCCCTGTTGGCCAATTTCAGAACATCCTGAACCTGTTCCACCGTTGTGGCCATGACCACATAATCCGGCAGCTTGGGCTTGACGAAACTGAGGTCGTACGAATAGGCGTAGCAGATGTGCTTTTCCGCCGTGGCGTTTTCCTTTCCGACGATTGAAACCAGTTCGTCCAAGATCATGTCTTCTCGTTTTGCATGCATGGTATCGCCTCCTTATGGATGTTGGAGTATAGACGGCATTCCGCTTTGGCGCACGGTCACGCTGTGGCTTGACCGTCCTGCACCGGCACCGATAAAAACCGCCGGTTCAAGCGCTGGGACCCTTTGGCTAAACGCTGAGGGATTTCAGCTTCTCGAGACGATTTTTCCGCTTTTTCACGACGATTTTGAAATTTCTCGGCACGTCTGCTAAAAGCGACTGAGACTGTTCAGTACCGACGGTGTAACACGATACAATCTTATCCTCGATGGCCAAGGCCTTGTTCGCCGCATCTTTCAGGGAAGCGTCATCCGGGAGATCCGTGTCAAAGGTATAGTCTTCAGATTCCAGATTGAATGCATAGCACCCTTCAATGGCGTCCGTAATCACGGATTGGTACGCCATCTGGATCTGCTTATTGAACTTTCGATTGTCCTTGGCAAAAGCGTTAAAATCCTCGGCGTTATCGGGAAATTTATCGGCCAGCCCTTCGTAAAACTGGGCCGCCTGCTCTTCAAGCTCCCGGATGAAGCTGAGTGTTTCTGAAGCCGTACAAAGTTTCATATTCATTCTCCTTGGATGTCAAAATCAGATGCATGAAACATCATATTTTGTCCGCCCCGGCACCTAAACGGCCCCGGAGCAGACATTTTTTGTATGGACCGACCTTAGATAGGTCATATCACCGGGATTTACAGCCAGCGGTGGATACACACCTTGCTCTCTGTGAAGAACCGGATGGCTTCTTTGCCCTGAGTATGCAGGATTCCCAGGAAAGACCCGGCCATTCCGCTGAACGGGAAGAAGGCCATGGGTGCAACGATGCCGATATTGATGCCCACGTTTCCGCTGATGCAGTCGTACTGGAACTGCCTGGCGTACTTTCCGTTGGACGTAAAAATCGCGTGGCCGTTGTGATAGGGGCTCTCATTACATATTTCTATGGCGTCCTCCAAGGTCTTGACCCGCATGACGCCCATGGTGGGGCCGAAGATCTCTTCCCGGACGACGCGCATTTCCCGGTTCACATTCTCCATGACGGTGGGGCCTAAGAAACAGGTATCCGGGTAGCCACCGATAATCTTCTCGGCCTTGCGGCCATCCAGTCTCAACTTGGCGCCTTCCTTAATCCCGATCTCGATATAATTCAAAATGCTTTCTTTCTTCTTGGCATCCCGCACCGGTCCCATCTGAATCGATTCATCCAGGCCATACCCCACCGTGATGTTCTTGGCCCGGTCGGTCACCTTTTCCATGAAATCTTTGTAAAAGGCATCATCCTCACCCACGATGATCAGGGTCTGGCCGGCCAGGCACCGCTGCCCGGCATTTCCAAAGAAGGAGGTCATCAACCCCGGGATAGTGGCATCCACATTGCAATCCGGCATGATCACCAGGATGTTTGCAGCACCGCCCTGGGCAATGCATCGCTTACCCGTGTTGCCGCATCCCGGATAAATCCCATCCCGCATGACCGGGGTGGATCCCACGAAGGTGATTCCCTGAATTTCCGGATGCTCCAGCATGCCGCTCACCACGGTCCTCCCGCCGTGCACCATGTTCCACACCCCCGGCGGGAACCCGGCCTCTTCCGCAAGCTCCGTGATCTTGGTCTGGCTGAAGGGGACTTCACTGGACGGCTTGATAATTACGGTGTTTCCCGTGGCCACGGCATAGGGGGCCGACCACAGGGGGATCATAAAGGGAAAGTTGAACGGGCCGATGACGCCGAAAGGCCCCAGAGGCTGGCGGATCAGATATTCATCAATACCGGATGCGATATCCTCAGAGCTATCCCCCATCATCAGCGTGGGGATACCACAGGCCACTTCCACGTTTTCGATACCCCTACGTGTCTCCCCCCTTGATTCATCAATGCACTTGCCGTGCTCCTGGGTCTGAACCCGGCTGACCTCCTCAAAATTCTCCTCCAGCAACTCGCGCAGCCGAAACAGATACCGGCATCGCGTAACGGCAGGCGTCCGACGCCAATCATAAAAGGCCTCTTGTGCCGCCTGGACCGCGCTGTCGATCTCTTCTTTGGTTGAAATCCCCACCTTTCCGATGGTCTCATAGGTCGCCGGGTTCACCACATCAATGACCTCACCCTTTGACTCCACCCACTCGCCGTCGATGTAATTCATCGCTGTTGGGACACCCTTGATCGGCTCTTCCAATACTGCCATAGCACTTACCTCCTTGAATTTAAGATAGACTGTCTACGAAAATAGGTTCTGTTTGTGGGTATATCCGCTTCTATATGCTTCCAAATCAAACCACACGACACACGGTTTGTCCCGGTCATGCGTTCAACCGGGTCTCCTTATCCACTGTTTCGGAAACGGCTTCCGGCACACGGCCGTTATCGTATATCAAGTAGATCTGACTGTCCCCCACCCGCCTGAAGAGGACCCCCTTCTCCTTCAACGCCGGGGCATCCTCGGCCACCACGCGCATCCCCGGATGGGTATCCATGTGAAGATCCCCGGGTGATCGATGGTAGTACAATTCCATCGGATCAAACGGCGGTGTACCGCTGATCTTGCTCATGAACAGGCCCACTGCCACCAGGTCATTGGTCATGGCGACTTTGGCGGCGATGGGGTCTTTCTGCCGGATACACTCTAAAATGAGTTCATGGGCCTCACGCACATGCTCGTAGAAATCGGGGGGCATCCCCAGGGTCGTCTTCATGGATTTGAGCAAATTGTCGATCAGATCGATGGTAAGTGTCAGGATGGCATTTTCACTCATTCTGGCCAGATACCGGTGGAAACTGATCTCCTTTGAGACTTCACTGTCTCCCGGTGCGATGGTAGACCCGATGATCCGCTCAAGCTTTTCCATATCCTTTTCCGATCGTCTGATGGCGGCGATCTCGGCCACCGTCGGTTCGATCAGGAACCTCAGCATGGTGAGTTCTCGGACGGATACGGTGTTGAAGTGGAGAAAATTGATGATGGCCTGGATGGTGGTCCGCATGCCCACCTCAGCCACGTAGGCGCCCCCGGCGATCCCTTTTCGCATTTCGATCAGGCCGATGACCTCGAGCACCCGGAGGGCTTCCCGCATGGTGGCCTTGCTGACATTGAACTGTTCGATGAGTTCTTTTTCGGAAGCCAGGCGATCCCCCGGCTTGAGCTGCCCGGAGAGGATGGCATCCCGAATCTGTGCGATGATGCTGTCGGAAACCTTTTCTGATTTATTTGCGGCCTTGAACATAGTGGACTCGATCGTGAAAGCGGTTTGCACCTGACCCGAGGCAGGACTGTGAATTTGTTACTTACATTAGGCGAATTTCACGTGTCAAGTAAAATATTATACCATATGATGTTTTAATATATAAAGATTATTTTAAACTTAATAATCAATATATATTTATCTTTATAATATAACGTTCATTAAAAATGTTGATTATGGCGCCATTGACTTCACAGAAACCAACTCAAAATCGTGTCTCAACCAGAAATATATTATAATGGTTATAATTTTTTATTGACATCGTTCCGGCCCTTCATTTATATAAGCGGATAATTTTCGCTGTTAGCGGGGTTAAAAGCCCAAGATATATTATAACATTTTACTCTTTCCGAATCATTTCATGAGCGAACTAGGCGGGATCTTTATCAATTTCCAGTCTCAAACCAGGGAGGTGTAACGCATGGGAATAAAAATAGATGGATTGCTCTGTATCGGCTGCATGGCCTGTGAGTTGGCCTGCGGGTATCACCGGGATGACGCCTTTGCACTCTTGTCCTCGTGTATTGTGCCGTACCGGGGACGGGAAAAGAAAAACTATCTTGGCGTCATGTTAAAGGAAGAAGACAGTCTGGTGGCCGCACGCCCCGAGGGAGTGGAGGTCAACAAAATCGGCGAAGAACAGGATCCTGATAAAGAGGCGGACGCCTCGGCAAAACCGATGCTCCTTCGAGAATCGTGTGACCTGTGCGAGGATATGGATGAGGGACCGCTCTGCATAAAATTCTGCCCGGTAGATGCAATTTCCATGGAATAAAGGAGACGACCATATGGAATATTTATCATCAGATAAGATCGCAATCGTGGATTTGGGGAGCGGAGACATCATCGAAGAAGAACTGGACGAGGATCTCGTTCTTGAGAAGATCGGTGGGGCCGCCATTACCCAGTCGCTCTATGAGCGCTTTAAAGACGAAGATCCCATTGTCTTGGGCACCGGTGTGTTGACCGGTTCCTTGGTTCCGGGGGCCGCACTGAGCGTCATGACGGCGAAAAGCCCGGTGACCGGCAAGGTATCCCATGTCCCCGTCGTCCTGTCTGCCGGAATAGAGCTCAAGTACTCCGGTTTCGACTATATGGTCATCAAGGGGGCATCTGAAAAGCCGGTCTATTTGTGGGTTCATGACGGGATCGTGGACTTGAATGATGCCGCCGACGTGTGGGGCAAGGATGTGTGGACCGCCACGGATCATATCCGCGAATTCATGGGGGACGATCTGATCCAGGTGCTCGGTATCGGAAAGGCCGGGGAGGACCAATCCCCGGCAGCCACGGTCTGTGTGAACTACTGGCAGGGGGGAGACCGGCTCGGTTTCGGCGCGCTCTTCGGCCAGAAAAATCTCAAGCTCGTGGCCATTCGGGGCATGGGGCTTCTGGAAATCGCCGAGCCGGAGGATTTCGTCGAGGACTGCATCGACCTCTTATCGACCATCAAGACCGCTATGGGCGGCAAGAAAGGCCTGGCCCAGACGGCCGCCCTGCTGGGTGCCGAAGATATCGGCGAATGGCTCGATCCCTTGACCCATCGCCATATGGCCTGTTTCAACACGCCGGTTCCCACCAATACCTTTGTATTCACGGATGAGGACCCGTCGCGCCTGGAAGAAACCGAGGTGGATGAGCCCGGGGTCTTGCTGACGGACATCCATCCCCTTCTGGCGCTCAAGCGCACGGGACTATCTGCCAAGGATGCCTGCATGGTGGTGAGGGATTGCGCCAAATACGGGATCGATGCGGCCGCCGTGAGCGAATGGTGTGAAAAGGACGGCAAAACAACGCCCGAGGACATCCGAAAGGCCTTTGCCGGTATAACACAACCCGCTCAAATGAAGGGCGGCGGCGTTTTCAGCCCCTGGGCATGGGTGGGAGAGCCGGACCCCCAGAACTGGGAGAGGCGTCAGGCCGTTTCCTACATCCTGGGGATTCACCCGCTGTTCGCGCTGGCGTCGTCCGACCTGACCGAGGAAAAGCTCCTCGATCTCGCCTCGGTGGGCACCGATCTGGAATTGACCCAGGAGACCCTGGACGAGGTGGTGGCGGAAGTCACCGGAAAATAGCCATTAGGCGGCAGTGACAGGGGTGTTGCCGCCCAATACCCCGAGTGTGGTACGGCCATGGAAACGGATGCGCATTTCAGATCCCTCAACACCCGACTGATACGCGGGGATCATCTGTCCTTTTCAGAGGGGCTCGGACACCGCCCTGACGGATCCGACCCAAATGAGGATAGACCGCTCAGGTATCCCAGGATCGGCATATATGCCGGAGCCGGGACCTCGCACTCCTGGCTCTGGTTCGTGGATATCTTCGATCGGATGGGGTTCTACGACCTCGTCTTCCTGACCGAACAGGACATCCGGGACGAGGGGTTAAGCGACATCCATGTGCTCGCCATGTCGGGCGGGGACACCTTTGCCATCGCAGAAGGCCTCGGGGAAGCGGGCGCACGCCGCCTGGAGCGATTTATCCGCTCCGGGGGCCTTTATGTGGGATCCTGCGCCGGGGCCTATCTTCCCCTCAATTCGTCCAAGCCCTTTCTCAATCGGTTTAATTTTGTTCCGGCCAAAATCACCAACCTCACCCGCACGCTCCCAAAACCCATCCGGATGAAAGAGAAGTTCTGCACGTCCTACGGCTGTTCGTTCATTTTTCATCCCGTGCGGGAGAGCGTTAGGCTCAAAACCAATGGGTTTACCCCCTTTGGTCACCCCAAGCAGCTCCAGGCGCCCCTGTACGGCGGGCCTCCCATGACCGTGTCCAACGGCACCACCGTCCTGGCCACTTATACCGGATTCACGGACAAGACCCTGTTTTTGGTGGACCGCAGGCTCGCTAAAGAGACGCTTCTGGGAAAGGCCGCCGTGATTCGAGAAGAGATGGGACAAGGCCGTCTTCACCTGTACGGGCCCCATTTCGAGCATCCCCGTTTTCATCTGGCCAACGCGCTGCTTGCGCGGGCCATGTACTGGGATACCCGGGCAAAATCAACCGGAACGATTCGGTCCGGCGCATGGGCATATGACATGACCGGCACGCCCAAGCGCGACTTCATCACGGCTGTAAAGCGCAACATCAGCAACTCACGGATTGTGGCCACAGGACTGGAGATGCGGCCGGTCCACTGGATTCTGGGCAACAAGCGGTATGAACCCGCCAAAATCCGGGTGTTTCTGGACGCCATATGGTCCAGACTGGAACGATTAGACAAGGCCGATCGGGTGGCCCTGAATCCCGGCCAGGAAACCGCCATCAGCAGCCGGACCGAACGCGTCACCACGCACCTTCGGGAGATCAAGGGAAACCTGGATCACGGTGTCGACACCCTGGAAACGGCCCGGGTCCTGTTTTCAGACCTGAGGGAGTGCTGTACCCTCTTTATGGATATCTATTTCAGAACCATGATGCATCAATTCGGAGGACAACATGCGGCCTAAGCGCCTCATGCATCAAGCCGGTTTTCTCGCAGGGGTTTTATGTCTCCTCGTCTGTACCTTTGTGAGCATCCCCTCCATGACCCATGCGGCCCATCTCCCCCAGGATGCATCCCTGTGGTTTGTCAACATGAAGCAGTTTTCGAATGCCGCCCACAGGGCCCTCACCTGCGAGCAGTGTCACCCAGACCTGGCCACGGACAAAGAAATCCATCCCGATGCTAAAAAAAGCACCTTCCTGAAGACCGATGCCAAACGGACCTATGACTATGGCCAGTGTAAATCGTGCCACCGCGCCATCTATGAGCGGTATCTCAAGGGGGCCCATGCAGAGGCCCTCAAAAAAGAGCGGGCACAAGCGACACCGCCCGACATGAAGAAGGAGGCCACGGACCGACACGCCCCCACTTGCGGGGACTGCCACAGCGGACATTATGCCCCGGCCCACCTGTCCAGGGTCGAGATGGGGCGGAAGATGACGGCGGTTTGCGGCTCCTGCCACCAGCCCCAGCTGATCACCTATCTCGACAATTATCACGGCAAGTCCGCCGTCAATTTGGGAGATCCGGATTCGGCCTATTGCACGGACTGTCACGGCGCACACGAGTGCCTCTCCCTGAAGGATAAGAAAGCGGCCCTCTCCGCCTGCCAGCGATGTCATCCAAAGGCCGGCGAGAGCTTTGCCGAGTTTGTCATTCACCCGGTTACGGCCGAAGATGTGGCGGCCGCCGAGACGCCTTCCTCGGTCCTCCAGAAAAAGGCGCGGGTGACGCTGATCCGCGTGGTCACGGCCATCATGACCATCCTGGTCTTGTTCGTGGTCTGCTTTTTCTACGGGCACACCTTTGTCTGGCTGCTCAGGGAACTCCATGAAAAACTCAGGAGGCACGGATCATGAGCCCCAAAGCATCCGAGCAGACCGTATTCGTCCGATTTTCCGTACTCCAGCGGTGTTTACACCTTTTGGTCATGCTCGGTTTCACAGGACTTGCCATCACCGGATTTTCCTTAAAGTTCAGCGCCCAGTGGTGGGCGCAGGCCATTTCGTGGCTTCTGGGCGGCGCCGATCACCTGGCGTACCTGCACCGGTTCTGTGCGGTGGTCACCTATGCGTGTGTCATGGTCCATATCCTGTGGCTCATTTACTATAAGGCGGTATTAAAGGGGAGTCTCACCGGCCCTCAGTCCCTTTTTCCAAAGATAAAGGACATCAAGGATTTTTTTCAGCACGTGCGGTATTTTTTCGGAAAGGCCAAGGAACCCCTCTTCAACCGATTCACCTATTGGGAAAAAATCGATTACCTGGCCATATTCCTGGGGATGAATACCATGGGGCTAACCGGGCTCTTTTTATGGTTTCCCGAATTCTTCTCCACCATTTTACCCGGCTATTTTATCAATCTGGCTCAGGTCCTTCACCTTTACGAGGCCATCATGGCGGTGGCGTTGAAGTTCGTGGTGCATATTATTAGCACCCATCTTCGGCCGGAAACGTTTCCCCTGGATCGGAGCATTTTTGACGGGAAAATCACGCTCGAAAAGATGAAGAAGGATCATCCGGGAGAATGGGAACATCTGAAATCACAATCTTCGGAATAGGCGCATCCGCCCGGGCATGAGGAACGACATATGACGATTAAAGGCACCACTTGGGGGGTTGTTTTTTTCATCATGGGCCTATTCCTGTCCATGGGTTCTGGGTCCTATGCCCAGGACAGCCCCATGATGCCGCCCGAGCTTGCGGGGAAAAAACGGCCCTGCCTGGATTGCCACCGCTATCCCAATGTCCAGACCGATGCCGGCGCCTATGCGTCACAGACCTTCTGTCTCGAGTGCCACAAGGAACCCTCCTGCACCAAGCGCGCCGGCAAACAGACCGTTTCCCTTAGAGTCGATCCCGAATCCGTCTTAAAGGGGCGGCATCGGTATGTGGCCTGTATCCAGTGCCATATTGACGTGGCGCGCTCCCCCCATTATTCCGAGACCGGGCCCCGGTGCCTGGGATGTCATCCGGTCCACGGTGAAGGGGGAGACATCCGCGCCCCCCATTTGCGCGTCCAATGCCAGGCCTGCCACAGCGTGTATACCCAGGTCGAATCCGACAGCAAAACCGCCCAGATCGTGCTTGCCCACGTGAACAAGAAGGGCGACCCCATCGGGCTTACCGATCACCGGCTCAGCGACGTGACCACATCGGATGTGTGCCGGAGGTGTCATGCGCCCGGCAACACGGTGGGTGCCCCCACCCAAGTGTTGCCGTCCAAGAGCCTGATCTGCATCCTGTGCCACGACGCCCCATTGAGCATGGGGAATCCCATTTTCTGGATCGCATTCGTGATTTTCATCATCGGCATCCTCCTCACCATACGGTTCTGGTTCCAGGGCAAGGTCGATGGAGAAAGCGATTCCCTCCATAAGAAGATATCGCTCACGTCCGAATCCATCTGGCGCACCCTCTTCTCTAAGGACTTTTTCACTATCCTGAAGACCCTCATGTTTGATGTGGTGCTTCAGCGCCGGCTGCTTCAGGAGAGCGTCAGGCGGTGGGCCATCCACTCGCTCATCTATCTGTCCATTCTCTTTCGGCTGGTCCTGAGCATCTTCACCTTTTTCGCGTATGAGATCAGTCCGCACAGCACTCTGGCCATGGCCCTCATCAACAAGAACAACGGGTTCATTGCGTTCGTCAACGACCTCACCGGAATCTTCATTATCCTGGGCGTCCTCTGGGCCCTGGTGCAGCGGGTGATTATCAAACCGCCCCATGCGGCCTCCGAAATAAAGGACAATCTGGCCCTGGCCATTATCGGCGTTCTGGTGGTTTTGGGCTTTTTCCTTGAAGGCGCCCGAATCCTGATGACGGGAATCCCGGCCCACGTGTCCCTCTACGCCTTTATCGGATATCCCGTATCCAAGTTCCTATCATTGTTCGGGGGAAACTGGACGCAGGTATACCCCTATCTGTGGTATGCCCACGCGGGTGTCGGGGCACTCCTCGTGGCCTATTTGCCCTTCGGTAAAATGAGGCATATATTCAATACGCCCCTGACGCGGGTGCTGAATTATAAAGTGAAATAGGACGTCATAATGACCGATAACGAATCAATGGATCAATCAAACGGCGCGGAAGCACCCCAGGATTCGCCGGATATGAAGGAGACGGCGGCCGCCTCGTCCGTGGAGGAAACAAACAGCACAGAGGCGGCAAAGCGGGTGAAGGATCTCCTCGTGTCCGATTTGGACATGCGCCGGTTGATCGAACTCGACGCCTGCACCCGCTGCGGGGAATGCCTCACCTGGTGCCCAGTGTACGATCAGGATAACAAGGAGGCCATCATCCCCAGGGCCAAGGTGACTGATTTTCTGAAGATCATCCGGGCCCAGCAGGGGCTGGCGGGGAGCCTGATCCGAAGTGACAAAACCCCCGAGGCCCTGAAAACGCTTCTTAAATCCGTCTTCAGGTACAAAGAGCCCACCGATGCCCAGATACAGGAATTCGTAAAAAATCTCTACGAGTGCTCCACCTGTGGACAATGCCACGTGGTTTGCCCCGCCCACATCGATACAGTCAACCTATGGGAAGACATTCGGCGGATCATCGTCAAGGCCGACTACGGCCCCCTGGAACAGCAAAAGGCCCTGGTGAAGAGCGTCAAGTCCTACGACAATCCCTGGCAGCAACCCCGGGCCGGCCGCACCAAATGGGCCAGACGGGCCAAGAAGGAAAATCTGATTGCCGATCTGCCCAGGGAGATCAAAAAGACCAATGGAAAGGTCCTCCTCTTTCTGGGGTGCACCGCCGCCTATGATATCAACGTCAAACAGGTGGCCGTGAGCACCATCAACATCCTGGAGGCCCTGGATGTGGACTACGGGGTATTCGGCAAAGACGAAAAGTGCTGCGGGAGTGTCATGCTCCGCATGGGGGACCCGGAATTTCAACGTATTGCGGCCGACAATATCGAGATGTTTCACGAGGCCGGATTTGAGACCTTAATTACCTCCTGTGCCGGATGTTTCAAGACCATCAAGGAGGATTACCCCCGGGTGGGAGAGCTGAACTTCGAGGTCCTTCACACGGTGGAATTCCTTCGCAGGCTCTATGAGGAAGGAAAGCTGATCTTCAAACACCCTGTGGATCTTAAGGTGACCTATCATGATCCCTGTCATCTAGGCCGGGCCACCGGGGTGTTCGACGACCCCCGTTTCATTATGGAGGCTATCCCGGGGCTGGAACTCATTGAAATGCCCCGGAACCGTCAGTATTCCCGCTGCTGCGGCGCCGGAGGCGGTCTGAAATCCGGGTATCCGGACATCCAGAACAAGATGGCCCAGAGACGCGTAAAAGAGGCGGAAGAGACCGGCGCCCAAGCCCTTGTCTCTGCCTGCCCATTTTGCTATCAAGGATTACAGATCGGAATATCGGCTCTGGACTCCTCCCTGGTGATGCGGGACATCAGTTATCTGGTGGAACGCGCCCTCATCGATCCGGCGGAACTGGAGAAGGAAGACAAGAAGGAAAAGCGGGCGAGAAAGCGCCGCGAGAGAAAATCCAAAAAATCCGATATTGATAAAGAACCGGCGTCATCCGCCACGGAATCACCGCATAAAGGAGACGACCCATGAAATCCCGCCGCTTCGTCATCGTACCGGCCCTCCTGTTTTTGATTCTCTTCACGCCCCTCATCACATATGGAGACAATTCCATCCGAATCGCCTACCTTCAAAGCGACATCCACCAACTGGCCTGTTGGGTAGCCATGGAAAAAGGCTTCTACAAGGACGCGGGTTTAGAGGTGGAAGTGGCCGGCATATTCAAGGCGGGTCCGGAAGAAATGAGCGCCTTTGCGGCCGGTGCATTGGACATGGGGTATGTGGGAGAAGCTCCGGCCACCACGGCCGTGGCCAATGGCGCGGCCAGGGTGAAGGTCCTGGCCCAGGTCAACACCGAAGGGTCCGCCATCATGGTCAGAAAGGATTCGACCGCGAAGACGCTTCCGGATCTCATGGGGAAACGGATCACCATCCCCGGACACAGCACGGTTCAGGATTTTCTTTTAAGAAAGGCCCTGACCGCAAACCACATGGATGCCAAACAGATGCAGATTACGGTGCTCAAACCGCCCGAGATGATCGGCGCCCTCAGCACCCGGCAGATCGACGCCTTCATCGCCTGGGAGCCCTACCCGGCCAAGGCCTGCACCATGGGCGTGGGACGGGTCCTTTTGACCTCCAACCAGATCTGGAAAGACCATCCCTGTTGCGTTCTCGTGGCAGACGACCGGTTCCTGACATCACGTCCCGATGACGCCCGCTCGCTGGTGGAAGCCCATGTGCTGGCCACCGACTTCATTAACGCGCATCCCGACGAGGCGGTTCGCATCGGCGTAAAATACACCGGGATGGACGAAAAAACCGTGCGCCTGGCCATGGAAAACGTGAACTACACCTATGTGTTGAGCATCGACGGTGAACGGGAATATGTGGAATTTTTAAACCGATTGAAATACATCCGTGTGCCCGACGTGGACCAGTTTGTGGATCACTTCATCCATCAGGAGCTCCTTGAGGACATTCTTTCTCAATGAAATGCGCCCGGTACCTTCTGCCGCTCATCCTGGTGGGCATTTGGCAGGCCCTCTGTATGTTGAAGGTCATCCCCGCCCAGATGCTCCCGTCGCCCTTTCGCATCCTTACCGGGTTTAAAGACCTCCTCGTTATCGGGATGCCCCCCGGGCATCTCCTCTCGTATCATGTGCTTTACAGCCTCTGTCGCGTGGCCTGGGGATTCTTTGCGGCCGCGGTTTTGGCCATCCCTTTGGGTCTTTTGATGGGCTGGTCGCACCGCCTGAGAGACCTGATGAACCCCATCGTAGAGCTGATCCGTCCCATCCCCCCGCTGGCCTGGATCCCCATCGCCATCCTGTGGTTCGGGATCGGCATGAAGTCGGCGGCCTTCATCATATTTTTGGGGGCCTTTTTCCCCATCTTGTTGAATACCATCTCGGGCGTGCTCACCATCAACCCCCTCTTTTTCGAGGTGGCCCAAACCCTCAATGCGGATAAGCGGGACGTCTTCCTCAAGGTCCTCATACCCGGTGCCGTACCGTCCATATTCGTGGGCATGCGCATCGGCGTAGGAATCGGATGGATGACACTGGTGGCCGCGGAGTTTACGGGGGTCAAGACCGGGTACGGCCTGGGATACATGATCATGACCGCCAGAGACATTCAGCGTCCCGATGAAATCATCGCCGGCATGCTGGTCATCGGCCTCATCGGCGTCCTCATCAATATGCTGCTGAAAGGTGTTGAATCACGGATCGTTCGATGGCAGTAACCGGAGAAGTGACTAAAGTGAGCTAAAGTGACTAAAGTGAGCTAAAGAAATCCCATGCGTCTAAACATCTCAGGGCTGTCCAAACAGTTCGTGGATGAAAAAACCGGGGCTGCCGTGTCGGTGCTCGACACCCTCGATCTTCGTGTGGACGCCGGGCAGTTTGTCTCCATCGTCGGCCCGAGCGGCTGCGGAAAGACCACGCTTCTTCGGATCATCGCCGGTCTGGAGCGCTCCGCTTCGGGCAAGGTCCTCTTAAACGACCGGGAGATCGACTACGACAGGGACAGAATCGGCCTCGTATTTCAGGAATATGCCCTCTTCCCCTGGCGCACCACCCTTCAGAATATCGAGATGGGCCTCGAAATCATGGGCGTGCCAAAAAGGGATCGCCGCTCCGCCGCCATGGTTTATGTCCGGTCCTTCGGCCTCACCGGGTTTGAGCACGCCTATCCCAAGGCCCTGTCCGGCGGCATGCAACAGCGGGTGGCCATCGCCAGGACACTCATCACCGACCCGGAAGTGGTCCTCATGGATGAGCCCTTCGGGTCCCTCGACAGCCAGACACGAAACGGACTCCAGGAGTTCCTGCTCGATTTGTGGGAGAAACACCGAAAAACCATCCTCTTTGTAACCCACAATGTGGACGAAGCGGTTTTCCTGAGCGATCATATTGTGATATTATCCAAGCGGCCGGCCAAAATACTCAAAACCACTGCCGTGACCTGCGCTCGGCCCAGGGACCGGACCAGTTCGGCGTGCAATGACGTCAGACGGGAGGTCCTCAACGTCCTGGCCCAGGCCAGGACGGAATCATCAACATCATAAGAAAGGGAAAAAAAGACATGAAAATCATCGGTGTATGTTGCAGCCCCAGGAAGGAAAAGACCACATATTATGCACTCAACAGCGCGCTTCAGGCCGTCAAGGAGGACTATCCTCAGATGGAAACCCAGCTTCTTGATCTTGCGGAAAAGAGAATCAACGGCTGCATTTCCTGCGGCGCCTGTGTGAAGAAACTCGAATGCAGCCAGGACGACGACTTCAATGACCTGGTGCCCATGCTCGCCGATGAGGAGGTCAAAGGCCTGATCATAGCCACCCCCGTGTATCTGGGATCCATGAGTTCCCAATGCAAGGCATTCATGGACCGATGCGTCATGTTCAGACGAAACGGATTCCTCTTCAGCGACCGGATAGGCGGTGTCATCGCCGTGGGCGGTGTCAGAAACGGCGGGCAGACCGCCACCATCCAGCACATCCACGCCGTCATGCTGGTCCAGGACATGATCGTGGTGGGCGACGGCAAGCCCGGGGCACACTTCGGCGGCACCATGTGGAGCGGCATGTCCGAGGGGATCGAAAACGATTCGGTGGGCCTGGCCACGGTAGAGAGCCTCGGCAAACGCGTGGCCGGTGTGGTCGCGAAGCTCAACTCGTAGGGGATAAGAGGTCTTGGAACTTTCGGAGATCATTACCGAGCTTCAGAGTCTGGGCGTCAAGCTGCCCCAAGAGGGATTGCACCGAAAAGGCGGCGCGGGCCCGGCCGAGGCGGGGTCACTGATCGTCGGGGATATCCCCATCAATGTGCCCGTGAGCAGCCCCTTTGTCTCCCGATCGTCCTATGCCCTGAAGTCGGTTTCAGACGAACTGAGGCTCTTAAGAGGCGATGAGGACTTGACATCCGTGCGCCTGGTGCCCAAGCCCCGGTTCTATGATGAACACACCCGTGACGGGGTGCCCTATTCCAAGATCGCCCTGCTCCACGGCATGGATTGCCTCGCCTCTTCCGTGCTCCAGACCTGTACGTACTGGCACCCCGAAAAGAGGTGCCGCTTTTGCGGCATCGAGCTCTCGCTCAAAGCGCAACAGACGATCCCGCTCAAATCTCCGGATCAGCTTGCCGAGGTAGCGGCCAAGGCCAAGGCCCTCGACTCGGTGGGTCATGTGGTCCTCACCACGGGCATGGGTGAACCACCCGGGAGCGAACTGTCTCATCTCATGGCGGCATCCACGGCCATCAAAACGGCCGGCGGCCTCCCCATCCATGCGCAGTTCCTCCCGCCGTTGGAAAAAGGGGCGTTCTCCGACACATTTCAGGCATTGAAGGCGGCGGGTGTGGATACGGTGGGCATCCACATCGAAAGCCTCGATCCGGAGATTTTAGAACACATGGCGCCCATGAAAGCCGCCATTGGACTGAAGCGATTTGAGGCTGCCTGGAAGGCGGCCGTAGCCGTCTTCGGACCCAATCAAGTGAGCAGCTTTCTCATTGCCGGCCTCGGGGAGGCCCCCGCAACACTCATTCAGGCAAGTGAGTATATGGCGGATATGGGCGTCTATCCCTTTGTGGTCCCCTTGCGTCCCATTCCCGGATCTCTCATGTCAGATGCATGTCCCCCGGACCCGGAGGTCATGAAAGGGGTATATGAGGCCGTGATAAAGGTCCTGGAAGCCAAGGGGCTCTCGTCCGCTCAAAGCCTTGCCGGATGCGTCCGGTGCGGGGCCTGCTCCGCCCTTGCTGCATACGAATATTGCCGGGATTCCATGGTCTGCCATCCGGCCCGCACACCCGAGGACCTGGATGAAGCTTTTAAGATACGAGAGACGGTCTTCGTCGAAG
>JARRPY010000032.1:7521-21763 GCA_037382425.1 Deltaproteobacteria bacterium | reverse complement strand
GCCGGCAGTACGGCTACAGCGGGAAGGAACAGTGGAAATGAGAGGCAAGGAAGATATCACCGGCTGTGGGTGATCTGATTTGTTGGAAAGGGGATAAAGAGGATTGAAACACGAAGCGCTCCTTTTTGAGTTGAGAAAAGACTTGGACCTAAGAGAGCGGGAGGGATTTTCTCCCCTGGCATGTCTGAGCAGCGAGGCGGTTCGCGAGAGACCCGAACCCGAGATCGACAGGGGTCACAGACAGAATTTTTCCGTGGATGCAGACAGGATACTGCACTCACTCGCCTACTCCCGTTATATTGATAAAACCCAGGTTTTTTATTTGATCAAGCATGACCACATTACCCACCGGGTGCTCCACGTGCAACTGGTATCCAAGATTGCGAGGACCATCGGGAGACTTCTACGACTGAATGAAGACTTGATCGAGGCCATTGCCTTGGGTCACGATATCGGTCATGCCCCGTTTGGGCACGACGGGGAAACGTTTCTCTCTGCGCTTTGTGAGGCCCACGGCATCGGTGCATTTCTGCATAATGTACAGAGTGTCCGCTTTCTCCAGGAGATCGAGAGAAAAGGGAGGGGATGGAACCTGACGCTTCAGGTCTTGGATGGCATTTTTTGTCACGACGGTGAGATTCATATCCAGTCCCTGACCCCGAATGCACGAAAGGGGTTCAGCGAGCTGTACGAAGATATGAGGGAGAAGTGTTGGCATATCCGAAAAGAGGTTCAACCCATGACCCTGGAAGGGTGTGTGGTCAGGATGGCGGATACCATCAGTTTTGTTGGGCGGGATATAGAAGATGCCATACGTCTGGGCATCGTAACGCGTGAAGACATACCGAGGTCCTGCAGGCGTGTCCTGGGAGATACCAATGGCACCATCGTATATACATTGGTGGAGGATCTCATTGCCAACAGCCTCGGGAAACCATTTGTACGGTTTAGCGACGAAGTGGGAGAAGCCCTCAGGGCTTTGAAGGAATTCAGCAAAAAGCACATCTATAATGATCCCCGGGTTAAGGCCCAAACGGGAAAAATCAAACTCATGTTTGAATTGCTTTTTGATCGATATCTTGAGGATCTCAACTCCGTAAATGAATCATCAGATATTTATAAAGGGTTTTTAGATGGCATGTCAGAAGCATACGTAAGGGAAACTCAACTCCCCGAAATTGTTAGAGACTTCATCGCGGGGATGACAGACGATTTTTTCTTGAAACAATGCGATAAGTATTTGGTCCCCATCCCAAAATCCAGTATCCTATAAGATCAGATCCTATCCGATCGGGTGCACAGCCATTGCTCGATCGCCCCGGCAAAACATTCGTTTTTGGTGGTTATAGCGCCTGATCTATACCACAATAATAGACAAAACCGCATTGAAAGGGCACGTGTCTTTTTTCAATATTTTTAAACGAAACGTGTTGACAAAAAAACAGACACGGAGTAAAGGTAGACCCGCAAAAGGGGGGAGCCCCAATACCTTAATTTCTTTTCACATATCCATTGAAAATATCATCATACGACAGTGCACGCATTGATGAGAACCATAGGAAGCGCATGAATCGTCCTCAAGAGGCAAATTATCATATCAACACTCCGGAATAAGATGTTCACACGCGTCAAACCGTGGATTTTGTAAGGGTTTTGTTTCTCGGAAATTAGACAAAGATCAATCCGTTCTCCTGATATCTTTTTATGATAATTTTTCAATACAAGAAGAGGGTATGCTTTTGAGACGTTGTCACCTGAACGAGGGGACTGCGTGACACTTTCTTGGTTTAGGCCTGATTGGGTGGATTTTGATCGCGTGACGCCTACTCCCAAAGATGCGATATGGAGCGGTCCGGATTTTCTGATCGGAACTCGCTGGATGCGCATTCATTTTATCGGGAAACACCAACGGCAACATCATCATCGAAATGGAGGCCTGTAGATTATGGTCCAGGTTGGAGAGCTTAAAGAAGGCGACACCATCTTGAGGCTCGAGGACGTGCATATGTCCTTTGGCAAGGTTGCGGCGTTGGCAGGGATTAATTTAGAGGTAAAAAAGGGACACATCCACTCCATCATCGGTCCCAACGGTGCAGGGAAGACCGTGATGATGAACTGCATCAACGGGCTGTACAGGCCCCAGAAGGGAAGCATCTTTTTGAAGGGGGAAAAGGTCAACCATCTTCGACCCCATAAACGGGCGGAGATGGGGCTTTCCAGGACCTTCCAGAAGCTGGAACTTTTCGGGGGAATGACGGTCCTGGACAACATCCGGCTGGGGAGGCATATCCATCTTAAGAGCGGCATCATCAGCGGCTCCATATATGTGGGCAAAACCAAACAGGAAGAGATCGCCACCAGGAAATTTATCGAAGAGGAAATTATTGATCTTCTGGAGATTGAGAGTATCCGGGACAAGCCAGCCCACATGCTCCCGTACGGGCTGCAGAAGCGTGTTGAACTGGGACGGGCGCTGGCACTGAATCCCGATCTTCTCCTGCTGGATGAACCGTTGGCGGGTCTGAACTTGGAAGAAGTGGAAGATATGGCGCGGTTCATTCTCGATATCAATGAGGAGGAGCGCTGGCGGGTCACCTGCATTCTGGTTGAGCACGATATGGGTGTGGTCATGGATATTTCCCATCGGGTCAATGTGTTGAATTTCGGTGTTCAGATTATGGACGGGACGCCCGAAGAGGTCCAAGCAAACCCCGAAGTGGTCAAGGCATATTTGGGCGAAGAGGACCTGTATTCCACAAGGAGGTAGAGGAAACGATGAGTGGATCCGGGATAGAGATCACGAAAGAACTCACCATTCCCAAGCTTTTTCTTAGGCAGTGCAAGAAGTACGGCAAGAATAAGGTGGCCATGCGGGAGAAGGAGTTCGGTATTTGGATCCCTTTTACATGGGAGGACTATTATGAAAACGTCAAGTATCTTTCATTGGGAATGATCAGCCTGGGACTGAAACCCGGAGACAAGGTGGCCATGATCGGGGATAACCGACCTGAGGGACTCTGGGCGGAAATGGCCGCGCTGTGTGCCGGCGCCATCGGGGTATGGCTGTTCCAAGACTGTATGATGGACGAAGTAAAATACATCATCGATCATTCAGATGCCAAGATGTTTGTGGGGGAAACCCAGGAAGAAGTGGACAAGGCCATCTTTATCAAGGAGGACTGCCCCAAGCTGGAAACCGTCATATGGGACGACCCCAAGGGGATGAGAAATTACCACCAGGACTACCTCATCAGCATAAAAAAGCTCCAAGAACGTGGTAAGGAACTGGACCGAAAAGAACCGGATCTTTTTGAAAAGCGGATCAATGAAGGGCACGGCGACGATGTCTGTCTGCTCTTTTATACCTCCGGCACCACCGCGCTTCCCAAGGGGGCCCTGTTGAGTCACTGGAACATGCTGACCATGGGAAAAAATCTGATGGCGGTGGATCCCTGCTATGACACCGATGACTTTGTGTCTTATCTCCCTTTCGCCTGGATCGGTGAGCAGATGATGTCTATTTCCTGTGGACTTCAGATGGGCTATACCCTGAATTTTCCGGAAGAACCTGAGACGGCCCAGGAAAATATCAGGGAGATCGGGCCCCATGTCATGTTTGCCCCGCCCAGGATGTACGAGGGGATGACCCGTCAGGTCCAGGTCAAATATATCGACTCCACCTGGATCAAGCGAAAGGCCTACGAATTCGCCACCAAGGTGGGATATCGGGTGGCCGATCTTGAGTTCGATAAAAGGCCGGTCCCGGTGGGGTGGCGGATCTTGCACTGGATCGGTTACGGGCTGGTTCAGAAAAAATTGAAGGATCACCTGGGTATGTCCCGGCTTCGCAATTCCTACACGGGCGGGGCCGCCATGGGACCGGATCACTTCCGCTTTTTTCACGCGCTGGGGGTCAATCTCAAGCAGATTTACGGACAGACCGAGGTGGCGGGCATCTCTATCGTGCACCGGGACGGCGATATCAAGTTCGATACGGTGGGCACCCCTATTCCGGAAACAGAGGTCAAGATCACCGAGGACGGCGAGATTATCACCAAGAGCCCTTCTGTATTTTTAGGCTACTACAAGAACGATGAGGCCACACGAAAAACCCTGGTGGACGGTTGGCTCTATTCCGGGGACAGGGGATTCATAGATGAGGACGGACACCTCGTGGTCTTTGACCGGTCCAAGGATGTCATGACCCTGAGTGACGGCAGACCATTCTCACCGCAATACCTGGAAACCCGGCTGAAATTCAGTCCGTTTATCCAGGAGGCATGGGCCATCGGAGACAAACGGGATTACATCACTGCAGTCATGTGCATTGATTATTCAGTGGTGGGGAAATGGGCCGACGACAAGAAAATCAACTACACCAGTTATCACGAATTGTCCCAGAAACCCGAAGTATACCAAATTGTCAAAGAACAGATCGAGGAAGCCAACAAAGATCTTCCCGCACCGGCCCGCATCGCCAAATTCGTGAACCTTTACAAGGTGTTTGATGCGGATGACGAAGAGCTGACCCGGACGTCCAAGTTGCGGCGGGCCTTTGTAGGCGAAAGATACAAGGACATTGTGGATGCCCTGTATTCGGATACGGATGTGGTGCATATGGATACCAAGATCACCTATGAGGATGGCAGGGAACAGCGCATCAGGACCGACCTGCATGTCGAAAAAATCAACGTGGGGGATTAAGGAGGGGAGTTTTAAGATATGGAACTGTTTTTGATGACCTTGACCACGGGTATTTTGGTGGGTGGAATCTATGCATTGGTCGCCCTGGGGTGGGTGCTCATCTACAAGTGCTCTGGAGTACTGAACCTGGCCATGGGCGAATTGACTCTGATCGGGGCCTATGTGACCTACTCTTTTCATTCAGTGGGCATCCCCTTTATTCCATCGGTACTCCTGACCTTGCTGGTGGGGATTGTTCTGGGGATTCTGACCGAGCGGATATTCTTGGACAAACTCATCGGCGAGCCCATTCTGGCGGTCATCATGGTCACCGTGGGGCTCTCCTTCTTTTTGAAAGGACTCATCGGATATACCTGGGGATCGGACACCCGGGTTTTCACCCCGCCTGTTTTTGAAATCAAGCCCATCAGCATAGGGATACTAAGAATATCCCCGGTATATCTCTGGTCATTCATTCTGGCCATTGTCCTTCTCATTGCCTTTGTGTGTTTCTTCAAATATACCCGCTGGGGCCTTTCCATGCAGGCCACGGCCGATGATGAAACCGCGGCCCTCTCCCTCGGCGTGAGTGCCCGTTTTGTGTATGCGTCCGCCTGGGCCATTGCATTTATGAGCGCCGGCGTGGGGGGTGCGCTTTTAGGCAATATCAACGGCATCAATATTTCCGTGGGATACCTGGGGTTGCTGGTGTTGCCGGCCGTGGTCCTGGGGGGCCTCAATTCGGTGCCCGGCGCCATTGTGGGCGGTATCCTCATCGGGTTGCTCCAGAACCTTTCAGGAACCTATCTGGACCAATATTTCCCCGGCGGGGTCAAGGAGATCGTGCCCTTTGCCTTTATGGCGGTGTTCCTCCTGTTCAAGCCTTACGGCCTGTGGGGATGGGAGCGAATTGAGAGGGTGTAGGCAAGTACGAAGATGAAACCGAATAGGGACTTTAGAACCTTTACTGTAACCATGAAGAGGTAATGATATGTCCAGTGTGTGGCTACCTTGCGGTGATTATCATTGGAATTATGCACAGGATCAGGGGTGGTGGCAGACCAAATTCATCAAAGGAAAGATGATTCTCCTCCTGGCGGTAGTCTTTATCGGGATCCCCCTTTTTCTGGATGACTACTGGATCAGTGTGGGCACCATGGTGGGGTATACGGCCATGGGGGCCTTGGGCGTTCAGCTCCTCATCGGGTATGCGGGTCTGCTCACCCTGGGTCATGCCGCCTTTATTGCGGTGGGGGCCTATACCAGCGTGATGTTGATTCTCCAGTTTCCGTGGCCCCAGTTTATGATCGACTGGGGGATCGCCTATCCGGTGAGTATTATTTTGGCAGGGATCGTGGCCGGGTTATGGAGCGTGCTCTTTGGTCTGCCGTCCGTCAAGGTGAAAGGATTTTATTTGATCCTGACCACCATGGCGGCCCAGTTTATCACCGTGGATTTCATTCTCACCCAGTATATCAGTCAGATCGGCGGCAGGGGCCAGGCCTTTTCCCTCCCCCCCGGGACCATCAAGATCGGTCCCTGGGTGATTGATACGGAGAAAAGTACATATTACGTGATGGCGGTCTTGCTCTCGTTGATGATTATTGTGCTGGCCAACCTGCTCAGGTCCCGGCCCGGTCGGGCCTGGGTGGCCATCCGGGACAATGATATCGCTGCCGAGGCCCTGGGAATCAATATTGTTTGGTACAAGCTTACGGCCTTTTTCGTGGCCGGATTTATGGCCGGTGTGGCCGGCGCCTTCTGGGTCTGCAACACGGCGGCTTTGAGCCCGGAACACTTTCAGTGGTTCCTTTCCCTCTGGCTGGTGGGCGTGATCCTGATCGGTGGTGTGGGATCCATTCAGGGGGCTATTTTTGGATCCATCTTTATGGTGGTGGTCATGGAACTGCTCCAGATGGCTGTGCTCCCTATCGCAGACTTTTATCCGAAAGTGCTGATGAATTTTGCCTATGTCAAGGACATGGCCTTCGGGCTGGCCATCTGCGCCTTTCTGATCTATGAACCCAACGGACTTGCCTATCGTTGGTGGCAGGCCAAGAACTACTTTAATTTATGGCCGTTTTCCTATTAATTCCAATTAGCAGAACGAAAGGAGGTGAAGACATCTTCAGCACAGAAGCTTCGATTGGCCGATGAAATGGAAGAGGTGAAGCCTTTTTAACAGCAAGAAGGGGGTAAATCGATGAAAAAAGGGATTTTTCTGAGACTTTTGGTACCATGTTTGGCAGTGGTTTTTCTGACCGCTTTTTCAACCGCTGCAGTGGCAAAGGAAATCAAAATCGGCGGCATCATGGACACCACCGGTGCCACGTCTGATGTGGGAAAAGATTATGCCATCGGCATGGAGGATGCCTATAAGTATATCAATTCTCAGGGAGGAGTTGACGGCATAAAGATAAAATACAGATGGTTCGACTACGGCTACCGAATTCCAGAGGCCATCACCAAATATAAACTTCAGAAACGCCTGGGAAGCGTGGTCATCATGGGATGGGGAACCGGTGATACCGAGGCCCTTTCCCCTACGGTGAACAAGGACAAGATCCCGTATGTGTCCGCATCATATTCGGCGCATTTGACCGACCCCAAAAAATCACGCTATAACCTTTTCTTTTCTTCGGACTATTCCACCAATGCCAGATCAGCCATCACCGCCTGGTATGATAAGGTTTGGAAGAACAATCCGGAGAACGGCAAGAGAAAACCAAGATTTGCGTGCTGTTATATGTTCTCTTCTCCGTATTGCTCAGCGCCCATCAAGGCCATCAAGGATCAGGCCGAACTCCTCGGATTTGAAGTCGGTCCGGATCAGGATGTCTCTCTGTTTGCACTGGACACCAAAAGCCAGATCATGGCACTGAAAGAGTTCAAGCCGGATCTGTGCTGGCATGGCAACACCACCATGTCGGTGGCTGCAACGGTCAGGGATGCCTATGCCTTGGGATTGGGTGCGGACTGGATTGTGGACAACTGGGGTTTTGACGAAAACCTGCCTCGTTTGGCCGGCAAGGCGGCCGAAGGCGTCATGGGCGCCACCCCCTGTGCATTTTTCGGACAGGATGTGAAAAACATGGATAAAGTGGTCTCAGCGGCTGAGACGTACAGCCCCGGTGTTCCCATGGGTAAACGGCTCATTCGAACCGTGCAGGCCTGGGGTGATGCGCTTATCACCTGGGAGGCCTTGAAACGAGCTAAAAAGGCCGGTGTGGATGTGACCAAAACGAATGCCGGCCCTAAGATCATGACAGAAGGTTTCGAGACCATGCGCAATTTTGACATTGGTCTGGGGGCCGCACCCATCAGCTTCACGGCAACGGATCATCGGCCGGCCACGGGATGCCGCATCCAGGTGTGGAAAGACGGTAAATTTCAAGTGGTGGAAGATGTGAATCTCAAAGCACGATGGCCCGAGAAGTGGGAAAAAGAGTGGTTAGGATGGTAATCAACCCAACATATCACCCTTGGAGGTAGGGTCTTGGAGAGATCAGAGGCAATATTAGAGATCAAGAATATTGAGGTAAAATACCATGAGGTTATTTTGGTCCTCAAAGGCGTCTCCATAGAGCTTGACCGTGGGGGAATCGTCGCGCTTCTTGGTGCCAACGGCGCCGGGAAGAGCACGACCTTAAAGGCCATCTCCGGGCTGCTCAAAACAGAAGACGGAGAGGTCACGGACGGGAGTATCGAATATGAGGGGCGCCGGATCGATCACGAAAAGGCGGCAATTATTGCCAAGGCTGGGATTGTGCAGGTCATTGAGGGACGGCGGGTGTTTGAACATCTCACGGTTGAGGAAAATCTCAAAGTGGGGGCACATCTGCGTAAAACCGGCTCTGTAAAGGACGGCCTCGAAACCGTGTATCACTATTTCCCCAGGCTTGTGGAAAAACGCAATGAAATTGCTGGCTTTGTCAGTGGCGGAGAGCAACAGATGACCGTGGTCGGGAGGGCCCTGATGACCGAGCCTAAATTGGTCTTGCTGGATGAGCCTTCCATGGGCCTGGCCCCCATGCTGATTCATGAAATCTTCAATATCATCACCAAACTCAATAAGGAGGCCAAAATCTCCATCCTGCTCGTGGAGCAGAATGTCAAGCTCGCATTGAATGTGGCACCCTATGCCTATGTGATGGAGACCGGACGGATTGTGATGGACGACACCTCCGAAAAGTTGAGCGAAAATGAGGATATTAAGGATTTCTACCTCGGCATGGGCGGAAAGGGTGAAAAAAAGAGCTTTCGGGATGTAAAGCATTACAAGAGAAGAAAGCGATGGTTGTCGTAAAGGACCCCACCATGGACATGGGGAGATAACCCGCTTTGACGCTTGGATATGTGGGGTTTCATTTTATCGGAAATCCGAAATCAAAAGGGAGGTCAATAATGCGTAAGAGTCTGATTTTTTTGACTATATTGATATTCGGTTTGAGTATTGCGATGGCATCTTGTGTCACCACAAAGGTCAAGCCCACGGAAAAGAATTTTGCGGCACCCAAAATTGCGCTGGAAGGTTATGAAGTTCCCCAATACGATGGGTACTGGTTTTTTTCAAAAAAGATAAAACCCACCAAGGGGGACGCAGGGGACAGGGGTGCGCCCCTTCCATTGAGTTTTCTGTTTACCATCACCAATCCCAATCCCTATCCGATCCAGTTGAACGGCATCCGTTTCAGCGTGGTATTTGACAAGGATTTCAATTTGATTACCTATAACAGTCAGGATTCCATCTGGATTCCGGCGGGCAAGACCAATGAGGTGAGAGCGACGACACTTCTGATGCCCAAAGCGGCTTTGTTGAGCCTCCTGGTGACGAGTGGCTTCAAGCTGAAGGAAAAAGGGTGGAGCCCATGGGATGCCCTGGAAAGATGGTGGAAGGGTGTACCGGATTATTCTGTGCCGGTGGACGTGGCAGAGGCGACGTTTACGTTTTCTGCCGACGGCGTAACCAAGGTATATCCACTTAAAGTGACATCCAAGTAAACGGTTTTCAACCCAATGATCCTTTGCCACGATCTTTTGTGGCAAAGGATCTATTCGTAAGCGCTCACCGGACCTGAATGGGTTGCCTGAATTGAAACTTCCTGAAATCGATATGACGCATATGGAGGAAAGGGTCTTTTAAACCGATTGAATTCAACCTGAATTCGGTAAACGCTTACGAATATTCTTTTGAAAGGAACCGCCATGGGACTATATGACTTTACCTTTTATGATCTTATGAGTCGGAACGCAGCCACCTATGGATCTAAGACCGCGTGGGTGGACACCGATGACGATCGGCGTGTCACGTTTGAACAGTATAAAGAACGGGCGGACCGCCTGGCCCGGGGGCTTCAGGGCCAGGGCGTCCAAAAAGGGGACCGAATCGGGGTTGTGGGAAAGAATTCACTGGAATTCTTCCTCCTCTATGGTGCCGCCGCAGCCCTCGGTGCCATTGTATTACCCATAAACTGGCGACTCTCGGCCGAGGAAATGGTCTATAATCTTAAGGATGGTACACCCAAAATCCTTTTCGCAGATAAGGAGTTTCAGGAAAATCTCCAAGGGGCCAGAGAGGAGTTCTCTACAGTGGAGGCATATTTTAACTTGGGCCCTACAGCCGGCGATTTCCCGGAGTTTTCATCTCTGTTAGAGAATGGCGAAACGCCTGACGTAGCCGATGTAGCGACGGATGATGGATTTGTGATCATCCATACCGCCGCTGTGGCAGGCAGGCCCAGAGGCGCATTGTTGAGCCACGGAAATGTTCTCTGCGCGGATATGCACCTCGATTACCACTGCCAGATTACGTCAGACGACGTGCATCTCAATATCCTTCCGCTGTTCCATGTGGGGGGACTTTTTATCGCCACCGCGAGTTTTCATGTGGGCGCAACCAACCTGAACATGAGCAAATTCGATGCAAAAAAGGCCGCTGAGCTCATCGCGGAAAAGGGGGCCTCGATCTTTTTTGAATTTCCGCCGATTCTTTCTTCCATCCTGGAGGAACACGAAAAGACGGGCGTGGATATCAGCGGTCTTCGTGCCGTTGCCGGGCTGGAGTCCCCTGAGACCATTGAAAAATATCAAGAGCTGACCGGGGGTACCTTTTATGTCCTTTACGGTCAGACCGAAACCTCATGCCTGGCGACATTCGGGGCGTACAACGAAAAACCCGGCTCAGCCGGCCGGCCTCTGCCCCTTGCAGATGTCCGGCTGGTGGACGCCTACGACCGAGAGGTGCCCGTGGGAGAGGTGGGGGAGATTACCATGAAGGGGCCCATGGTCTTTAAAGGGTATTGGAATCTCCCCGAGGACAATGCCTATACGTTCCGAGAGGGCTGGCATCATACCGGTGATCAGGGGCGTTTCGACGAGGACGGATTTCTTTGGTATGCCGGACGCATGGCAGAAAAGGAACTGATCAAACCGGGGGGCGAAAATGTCTATCCGGCAGAGGTGGAAAAGGTGATCCTTGAACACCCAACGATTGAAGAAACCGTGGTCATAGGCGTTCCGGATCCCAAATGGAAGGAAGGCATCAAGGCCGTTTGCAAGCTCAAGGAAGGAGAGACGCTCACGCCACAGGAACTCATTGATTTTGTAGGCGAGAGAATTGCACGTTACAAAAAACCTCAGTATGTTGAGTTTGTCGAAGAGATTCCTTTTCTCGAGGACGGCGCTCCTGATCGGGCTAAAGTTAAAGAATTATACGGCGGTGAGCAATAGCCGTAGGTTTCTCAGTTCCTGACGAGCACCAGAGCCCTGCTTGAAAAGGCGGGGCTTTTTCTTTACAATGGCGTCATTAAGGACTATTTTGAGGTTCATGTGAAAATGAGATCCGGAAGCATCCGTTTTCTGAGGATACCGTTGATTATCCTCTGTGTTATCGTCGGTGTGGGCGCATGGCTGTGGTTTGGAGAAGGGGGATTTGTCCGCCTCTATCGTACCGAATCGGAGCGCCGGGCCTGCATCGAGCGCATCAAGCGACTCGCGCAGGAGAACCAGAGGCTCTTAAATGAGGTTCGCCGATTGCGCACTGACATGGGCTATGTGGAATCTGTGGCCAGGAAACAACTCGACCTCGTAAAAGAAGATGAAGTCATTTATCGGTTTGAGTCGGCTAAGGACCATACCGGCTCAAAGACATCCCCATCCGCATCTTCGACACCCCTGGAATAGAGACAAATCGTTCGAAAGCATAGGAGGCACCTGATGAAGGGCTCAAACGACATCTTTTCTGACATTCTCGAGAGGGGACCGTCAGAGGAAACCGTCTTGTTCGTTCTCACCAAAATGAAAGAGCAGGGCCGGCTAGGCGAGGTCATTCAAGGGTGTACCCGGTTTCTGGTGTTTTACTCTCGGAGCGTGCGGTTGAGACGGCTTATGGTGGAATCTTGCCTTGAAAAAGGGTTTATTGGGTTGGCCCAAGACCACCTGCAAAAACTGACTGGATTGATAGGCGAGCTCGTGATGCCTTACAAATTGATGGCCAAACAGCTTTTCGAGGGGGGAATGTGGGCAGAGGGTGAGCCACTGCTCGACTATTACCTGGCCCATCACCCGGAGGATACCGAAGGATTGGCGCTACTCAAACAGGCAAAATCTCGGTCACAGTCCTCTTCAGAGCCGGAGGAACCGCTCCCTGTTGATTTTGCAACGCCCACTATTGCCGAGCTCTATTACGAGCAGGGACAACTCGACGCCGCCATCGCCACCTATGAACGGGTCGTCGAGGAGGAACCCGGGCACGCTGAAGCCGTTCGCCGCCTGGCCGAATTGAAGGCCATGACCGCTGAGGACGACGACATAGTGGATGAAACGAGAGACCTTCAAGATGACGGCAACAGAAAAGTGATCGGCATTTTGGAGAGATGGCTACCGAAAGTTCGAGAGATACCATATGCACGAGACACCCCATGATTTCAACTTCCTGGCGACGGGCATCGGGAGCGTCCCATTCCTAGACATTGAGGCCACCTGTCAGCAGATCGTCGAGTTCTTGCCGCGCTGCCCCTTCTGGCCCCAGTTTGTCAGACGCAGTCCTCTTGAGGATATGAGCATTCAGTTTAGCGGAGGCCTGCCGCTTATCGAAATAGAGCAAAACGCACGCTCCCTGGCGATATCCCGTGATCAGGAACGGGAGCACGCACTTGCGGATTTCTACGCAAAATTTCTCTCCACGGACATAGAATATTTCAAGATAACGTCTGATTTCGCTCCAGGCCTCTATTCATTGCTTGAGTATCTCAATGGGATGAGGGAAAGCACTACCGGCCCTTTCATAAAGGGGCAAAGTGTGGGACCCGTAACATTCGCAGCAGGAATTCTGGGCTTGGATGGCAAACCCATTCTCCACGATCCGGAATTGTCAGAGGCAATGGCCAATGGACTGGCCATTAAGGCCCTGTGGCAAGTCCGCACGCTGTCGCAGACCGGGATGCGACCCATTTTGTTTTTTGATGAACCCTATCTGTCCGGTTTCGGATCTGCCTTTTCTCCTTTGGGGCGGAGTGAGGTCATCGATCTTCTTCGAATTCCCATGGATTATCTGCGGAAACATTCGGATGTTATCATCGGTGTGCATTGTTGCGGAAATACCGACTGGTCTATGATCCTAGAGGCGGGCCCGGATGTGGTGAATTTCGATGCATTCGAGTTTATGGATCATTTTTTGCTCTATCCCGATGAAGTCAAACGGTTCGTTGAAAATGGGGGGAGTATTGCCTGGGGAATCGTGCCCACCGCCAGTTTTCGCGGAGATGAAACAGGGGATCGGCTCTCCGGGATATTGAAACGGGGGATTGAGTCCCTTGAAAAATGGGGGGTTTCGAGAGGCCTTGTTTCACAGAGATCGATACTGACTCCGGCATGCGGGATGGGGACCATGGATCCGAATTCAGCGGAAGCAGCCATAGAACTTTTGTCTTCTTTAGCTAGTTATTTCAGTTCCTAACAGCATTTATATCATAGTTGACTTTAATTATGAACGCGGGGTGGTCCGCTGGCCCGAATCAAGAAATCCTTGACAATTCAATCAGTTCGATATAAACTAATTTAAATAAGTTAATCAAACAAGAACACCTCCCTCTTCTCCCAATACCGGGTTTGCCTCATTTTGGGTTAGAGGCGACGGAACGATCGATAACCGACTTCGCGCCAGGAGAAATTTCCACATCATCACCCGTAGGCTGAATATAAGGAAACCGGTTAATCGCAAAGGGTTGCGGATTTTTAATCAATTTTTCAATTATTAAGGAAGGAGGAAAGTGTATGAACAAGGGAGAATTGGTCAACGAGGTGGCAAAAGTGGTCAGCTCGAAGAAAGAGGCTCAGGCTGCGGTTGATTGCGTATTGGACACCATTACGAACACATTGAAAAAGAACGAGAAGGTGACTTTGGTTGGATTCGGCACGTTCAAAGTGGACCGAAGAAATGCGAGGAAGGGGATCAATCCCCAGACGAAAGAGACCATCCACATAGCGGCCAAAAACGTGCCCAAATTTGTACCGGGACAGGCCCTGAAAGACGCGGTTTAGTTTGGTGTATTAGAGTCGT
>JARRPY010000032.1:0-7457 GCA_037382425.1 Deltaproteobacteria bacterium | reverse complement strand
GTTGCTCTCGCAGCAGCCGGGAGTGGCCATTTTATCCGTGAAACCGAGTCTTTAATCGGCTAATTCTACAACTCTTTTTAAGAAGGATTTATGCTTAAGGAGGGCATCTATGAAACTCGCTGTGAGCGGTAAAGGCGGCGTCGGCAAGACGACATTCTCCTCTTTCCTTATTCGATCTCTCGCGGACAAAGGGATGAAAGTGCTGGCGATAGACGCGGATCCGGACGCGAATCTGGCCCAGGCCCTCGGGGTGAAAAGGGCGGATGAAATTGTCCCCATTTCAAAGATGAAGGAGTTGATAGAGGAGCGTACCGAGGCGAAGGTGGGGAGCATGGGCTCCTTTTTCAAGTTGAACCCCAAGGTAAGCGATCTCCCCGAAAAACTTTCCGTGGAGGTGGACGGCATAAAGGTCATGGTCATGGGAGGCGTCAAAAAGGGGGGCGCCGGCTGCATCTGTCCGGAGAGCACTCTATTAAAACGACTCGTGGGCCATATCGTCCTGGCCAGAGATGAGGCCGTGGTTCTGGATATGGAGGCAGGCCTCGAACACTTGGGGCGGGGAACGGCCATGAATGTGGACCGGCTGATTGTGGTGGTTGAACCGGGAAGACGAAGTATCGAAACGGCCCACCAGATCCGCAGGTTGGCCGATGACATGGGGCTGAAAAACATCAGTCTTGTGGGAAATAAGATCAGAGATGAGGCGGACAAGGAATTCCTGCTGAAAAACATGCCTGATTTTGACTTCCTCGGGTTTCTTCCGTACCGGAGCGAAATCATTGAGGCCGATCTCGATGGCCTCCCGCCCTATGAAAAAGACGGAGCCGGTCTTTCGGCTGTAAAAGAAATGCTCAAGAAACTTCAGTAGTAAAGGGGAAATAAATATGGGAAAACGAATTTACAATTTCAATGCGGGTCCAGCCGCCTTACCGCTGGAAGTGCTGGAGGAGATTCAAGGGGAACTTCTCGATTTCAAAGGATCGGGAATGTCCATCCTGGAGGTAAGCCATCGGTCCAAGTGGTTTGATGATGTCATCAACAGCGCGGTGGAAAGGGCCAAGCGACTCCTCAAGTTGGGAGATGATTTTGAGATCCTGTTTATTCAGGGCGGGGCCAGTCTACAATTTTGCATGATCCCCATGAACCTCGCCGTGAATGGGAAGCCGGTCGACTATGTGAACACGGGGACGTGGTCCACGAAAGCCATTAAAGAGGCGGAGGTCCAGGGTAAAGACGTTCACGTCATTGCATCATCCGAAGACAAGGGCTTTTCCTATATTCCCGACGGATTTACCGTGGATGATGGTGCCGCCTATGTTCATTTCACTTCCAATAACACCATTAAGGGAACCCAGTGGGCCCGATTCCCCGACGCGGGAGGCGCCCCACTGGTATGCGACATGTCCTCCGACATCATGAGCCGGTCTTTCGACCCAAAACCCTTCGGGCTCATCTATGCGGGCGCTCAGAAAAACATCGGTCCTTCGGGCACGGCTTTGGTGATCATTCGTAAAGACATGCTGGAGCGAACACCGGATCATCTCCCCACCATGCTCAAGTACACCACCTTTGCCGCTAAGAATTCCATGTTCAATACCCCGTCCTGCGTGGTCATATACACTATTGGTCTCGTCCTCAAATGGCTCGAAGAGAAGATTGGTGGCCTGGAAAAAATGGAAGCCATCAACCGCGAAAAGGGTGCTATCCTATATGATTTCATCGACCAATCTCCCTTCTTCAAGGGCACCGCAGCGTCTGACAGCCGTTCCCTAATGAATGTGACCTTCAGGCTGCCCGATGAAGATCTGGAAAAGCGGTTTGTGGCCGAAGCCCTGGAACAGGGGCTCGGCGGACTGAAAGGACATCGATCGGTGGGGGGCTGCAGGGCCTCCATTTACAATGCCACAGGAATTGAGGCCGTCAAGGCCCTGGTGGCGTTCATGGCTGAATTTGAACGGACACGCGGATAGAAGCCGGGAAAAATCGAGGTGTCTCGATGGTGAACAGAACCCGAATAAAAGAAGTCGTCTCATCTGAAAAGATCGGGCAACGGTTTACAGTGGCCGGCTGGGTGAGGACCCGAAGGGATTCAAAGGGCGGGTTTTCCTTTATTGAAATAAATGATGGATCCTGTTTTTCCGGTCTCCAACTCATTGCCGACAACTCGCTGAGCAATTACCAGGGCGAGGTGACCAGATTACAGACCGGGTGCGCCGTCATGGCAACGGGCGTCCTGGACGTTTCTCCGGGTAAGGGGCAGCGGGTAGAATTGAAAGCCGAGGAGGTGAAGGTGATCGGATGGAGCGATCCGGAGACCTACCCCCTTCAGAAAAAGCGCCATTCATTTGAATTTCTCAGGACCATCGCCCATCTGAGACCCAGGACCAATACCTTCGGGGCCATGGCACGGGTAAGAAACGAGATGTCGTGGGCCATTCACCGCTTCTTCCAAAAAAGGGGGTTCATCTATCTTCATAGCCCCATCATTTCCGGTAGTGATTGTGAGGGGGCGGGGGAGATGTTTAGGGTAACGGCATTTGACCTGAACGACATGCCGCAAAAAGAGGGAAAGATAGATTTTTCCAAGGATTTTTTCGCAGCCCCGGCAAACCTTACGGTTAGCGGCCAGTTGGAAGCGGAGATCTATGCCCTTTCCATGGGGGATGTCTATACGTTCGGTCCCACTTTCAGGGCAGAGAACTCCAACACATCGCGGCATCTGGCAGAGTTCTGGATGGTGGAGCCGGAGATGGCTTTCTGCGAATTGGACGGGAATGTAACGCTCGCCGTGGAATTCCTCAAAGAGATCTTTACCCATGTCCTGGAACACTGCCAGGAGGACATGGCCTTTTTCGAGCGGTTCATTGACGATTCTGTCATTAAGACGCTGGAAGCCCTCATTTCTCAGGATTTCGAGGTCCTGACGTATACAGAGGCGGTAAAACGGCTTCAAAAGGCGGATCAGACATTCGAATTTCCGGTAGAATGGGGGGTGGATCTTCAGTCGGAACACGAACGATATCTCTGTGAGAAGGTCTTCAAGCGCCCGGTGGTGCTCGTGAACTACCCCAAAGATATTAAGGCCTTTTACATGAAAATGAATGCGGATCAAAAGACCGTCCGGGCCATGGACGTGCTGGTGCCCAAGGTAGGGGAAATCATAGGCGGGAGCCAGCGTGAGGATGACTACGACGCTCTCCATGAACGGATTACGGAGATGGGCCTGAACCCGGATGATTACTGGTGGTACCTGGAACTCAGGAAGTTTGGGTCTGCGCCCCAGTCAGGATTCGGCTTGGGCTTTGAGCGCCTGGTTCAGTTTGTTACCGGTCTTGCCAACATCAGGGACGTGATTCCTTTTCCCAGGACGCCCGGAAACCTGGCGTTCTAATTTTTCTGAGCCGCGTCTTCAAATGGGTGTATCGCTCCCGAGTCTGCTTATTTCTGACGGCCATGGCAAGCGCCTTTTTGCTCCCCACCAGAATGACCAACCCTTTTCCCCGGGTCACCGCCGTATAGATCAAATTGCGTTGTAGAAGGACATAGTGCTGCGTGACCACGGGGACGATCACCGCCGGATATTCTGATCCTTGGGCCTTGTGCACGGACACCGCATAGGCCAGGACAACTTCGTCCAACTCGGTAAAGTCGTACGTGATCCGTCTCCCGTCAAAAGAGAGCGTGGCTTCTCCCTCGTTCCAAGCATATGCCTCGGGGATTCAGCAGGGCCTGTAACTTGCTGTTCAGGTTTCCGGCGCCGACAATACCCTTGTGCATGGGCGTCAGCACCTGGACCTCCTCAACAGGGTCCAATCCGAATCGATCCGGTATCCGGTTCCCTGCGAGCATCAGCACGGTTTCAAGCACTGCTCCGGGTTCGTTCCTTTCAATAAAATAAAAATCGCTTTTCTCAGTAGCAGCGGGAAAAACCGGCATCTGTCCCTGATTGATCCGGTGTGCATTTGTGATGATCCGGCTTTCCTTAGCCTGCCGGAATATTTCGGTCAGCGCTACCACAGGGATGGTGCCTGATTCGATCAGATCTTTAAGTACGGATCCCGCACCCACGGACGGAAGTTGGTTGATGTCCCCAACGAGAATCAGTGTCGCTTCTGAGGGGATCGCCTTTAGAAGGTGGTACATGAGGATGCAATCGATCATGGAGGCCTCATCCACAATCAGCAGCTCACAATCGAGCGGGTTGTCGCTGTTTTTTTGAAATCCACCCTTTTGCAGGCTGTATTCGAGAAGCCTGTGGATGGTTTTGGCCGGATACCGGCTGGCTTCTGTCATTCGTTTCGCGGCCCGCCCGGTGGGTGCGGCCAGCATGATCCGCGTTCCAATGCGTGAAAAGATTTTTAATATGGCACTGATGAGGGTGGTCTTCCCGGTGCCTGGCCCTCCTGTTATGATCAGGACCTTGTTCTCATTTGCGGATCGAATGGCCTTTATTTGATCGTCGGCCAAAGTGAAGCGCAGTTTCTGCCGAACCCACCCTACGGCCTTGTCCACATCGATGCCTCGGACGGCCTTCGGTGAGGCCAAAAGGCCATTCGTACGATCGGCAATACCGGTTTCCGAGATATGGAATTGGATGAGATAGACCCGCCTCTTAGTTGGGTCCTCGTCGGCGACCGTTGATCGAGTATCTTCGATAATAATTCGTTTTTCCTGGACAAGGGTGTCCAGTGCCCCACGGATGAGCGATTGGTCCACTTGGAGTAGCATTTCGCATCTGTGTACCAGGGACTCATAGGGAAAATAAACATGGCCCTCATCTGCCAGTTGATGGAGTGCATGCAGGACACCCGCCTCGGCTCTCGGCTCCGAATCTTTGTCAAATCCCATTTTCATGGCAATGTGATCCGCTGTTCTGAATCCGATGCCGAAAATGTCCGTTGCCAGTCGGTATGGGTTCTGTCGAACCACTGATATGGATCGGTCGCCATAGGCCTTGAATATCTTTGTGGCGTAGCCCGAACTGACCCCATGTCCCTGAAGAAAGAGCATCACTTCACGGATTTCCTGCTGTTCCGCCCAGGCCCTTGCGATCATCTCTGTTCGTTTTCTACCGATCCCGGGGACGACTTCAAGCCTGTGGATATCCGTGTCGATGACGTTGAGGGTCTCTTCACCGAACCGCTTGACAATCCGTTTGGCCATGACCGGTCCGATCCCTTTAATCAAGCCCGAACCCAAGTATTTTTCCATCCCATAGACGCTGGAGGGAACCTCTGTTCGGCAGCGCTCTATTTTGAACTGTTCCCCGTATTTGGGATGGTGTGTCCACTCTCCCGTCAGTGTGACCGCCTCTCCAGGAGAGAGGGCCGCGACGTTCCCGAGTACTGTGACCAGTTCGGTCCTTCCAAAAACCTTCAGCTTGGCAACGGTAAAACCGTTTTCTGAATTGGCGTAGGTAATGCGCTCGATCTGGCCCTTTATTTGGGAGGGCATAAATTTTCTCTAATGTGAAAGGGTCTTTAAATCGGTCGGAGGTGCCCTGAGGAATGATCCAATACGTCTTGAATCTTAGTTGACAACTCGTTGAAATTGAAAGGCTTTTTGATAAAACCGTTGCATCCCTGATTCAGAATTCGGGTGGCTTCACCATCGATGCTGTAACCGCTGGACAAAAGGACCTTGATATGCGTGTCCATGGCTTTGAAAAGTTCATAGGTGGCCGCCCCGCCCATACCGGGCATGATCCGAAGCGAGGTGCTCCACGTATGCTTCTCGTAGGACGCCGTTTCCTCTTTAGATTTCACGCGTAGACTCCGCGGCTTTCGGATTTAACGGATCGGTAGGGCATTTTTGCGGTGGAACGCTATATGAATATTGACAAAATGTCAACTCCGTGACAATAGAGCCGTGTAGTTAAAAATTGGTGTGACAGACTCTTTTCATCAGTCTTTATGTGTATTGAAACGTCGAAAGGATCCATTGAATAACATGACATCTAGCCAAGTGGACGCGGAAATAACCCATCGAATAGAAGGACTTCAAAGGCTTCTGGCGGAGAAGGGCATCGACGGGGCCCTTGTGACCGAAAGGATCGACCTTTTCTATTTTACCGGTACGGATCAGGACGCGCATCTTTGGGTGCCCGCCAGGGGAACGCCGTTACTGATGGTGCGCAAAAGTGTGGCTCGGGCGGTTGAAGACGCCGCAATAAAACGGATCGTGCCGCTCAACGGATTTTCCCATCTCCCGCAATTGATCCGGGCACATCAAGGAGATCTCCCCAAACACATGGGGCTCGAACTGGATGTGCTCCCGATGCGCTTTTACCGGATGTACGAAAAGCACTTTCCCGATGTTGAGTTGTTGGATGTTTGGCCATTGATCCGGAAAGTCAGAATGACTAAATCGCCCTACGAATTAGACTGCCTCAAAAAAGGGGCGCAATTGGCCGATCAGATGTACGAAAAAGTTCCGGAATTTCTTAAAGAGGCAAAAACCGAAAATGATTTGGCGGCAAGGGTGGAGTACTTTTATCGAAGCCACGGTCACCCCGGTCTGGTTCCGGCAAGGGGATACAATCAGGTGCCCCTTTATGGACACATCTTGGCCGGTGCCCATGGGGCATTACCCAGCAATTCCTCCGGTGCCACAGGAGGGAGGGGAATGGGGCCGTTCCTATCGCAGGGAGCGGGCATGGGAAAGCTCAGGAGAAATGAACCGATTATGCTGGACTATACGGGAAATGTAACGGGATACAATGCGGACCAAACGCGGATTTTTGTCATCGGTGAACTGGATGCGGAATTTAGAAATGCCCATGAAGTCATGCGGGAGATTCAGGACACGGTCGCCCGAGAGGGACGTCCGGGCGTCGTCGCAGCAGATCTGTACGAACTGGCGCTCGGTATGGCCCGGGAAGCAGGGTTAGACAAGACGTTCATGGGGTATCCCGACCCGGTCTCCTTTGTGGGTCACGGGGTGGGACTCGAACTCAACGAGTGGCCGGTTATCGGTCGGGGTCTCAAAACGGTCCTGGAAGAGGGGGTAACACTTGCCATAGAACCCAAGGTGGTCTTTCCCGGAAGAGGGGTGGTGGGCATCGAGAACACCTTTGTGGTCACGCCCGAGGGCATGGAGCGCCTCAATCGGTTTCCAGATGATATCGTGGTCTGCTGAGAAATAGAGAGAAAGCCATCCGAACCGAATCGCAGCCCTAACAAAGTACGTTATATTACAGCCATAACCCGTTGATTTTGTTTGGTGCCGGAGGTCGGAATCGAACCGACACGGACGCAAGGTCCACTGGATTTTGAGTCCAGCGCGTCTACCAGTTTCACCACTCCGGCAAGGCGGATGTAAAGGGTCTTGTAATCTGTTTGATTGTTAAGTTTAAACTTTTAATATAATAAAAATAAAACCGATGTGTCAATATGATATTGACATGTGAGGATGGTTTTTGGTACTAAAGACTTGACCGACGGGGCTGTAGCTCAGAT
>JARRPY010000031.1:0-22693 GCA_037382425.1 Deltaproteobacteria bacterium | reverse complement strand
GGCACCGCCGTCCTTGTAGGAATTATAGGCAATCCTTTTCCCGTCAGGGGACCATCTGGGCAAGAGCGAAATGCTTTTGTAGGCGGTCAATGGCCTGACATTATATCCATCATAGTCTGAAACATATATTTCTCTATGTCCCGTGTTGTTCCCCACATAGGCCAGCTTGGTCAGCGCGATACCTTCATGTCCCGTCAGTCTCAAAATGATTTCGTTTGAGAGGCGATGCATCAGGTGACGATAGTGCTCGACGTTCCCCAAGGCCCGCTTCCCCAAGATCTGACGGCCCAAGTACACATCATATAGCCTCAATTCGATTTCCACACGGCGGCCGATACATACATATCCACCCTTCAGGAGGAGTTCCGCGCCGATCACGGACCAGTTTTTGAATCGTATATCAGGCCCTTTGAGCGGTTTGTCTTTGTCCTCCAAAAATGCGGCCTTATCCATAATTCTAAAATACCCGCTCAAATCGAGGTCATTGGCCACCACCTCCGCCAAATCGACGGAGAGTTCAGGGTGATTTCCGTCCCCACCCATATTTTTGAAATCAGGAATGGCAATATTGAATTCGGGCACGGAAGGGGCATTCACATCGATGTAGATCCTGCCCAATGCCGCACCCGGTATCACGAAAATAAAGATCAACAATACCCAAAGCCCTGCCAGTGTCTGTCCAATCTGTCCATTCTGCCCGAACAGGCGGGGACCTCTCAACTCCATAGAATCCGTTGCCTCCATTTTTTAATAGTACTCGTCCATTTCGCTCAGGTTGAAACGGACTTCGATCAAATCAAAACTCCGGTTATACCCTTCGGGAAAGGGAGGAAGCGGATCCGACCGTTCCACTGCCCTTAGCACCGATTTATCAAATATGACATCGGATGATTTCTGCTCCAGCCAGGATTTCATAATGCTTCCATCACGGCTGACCTTCACCACGACCGTAGCCTTCAAATCTTTCATGCGCTTTGCGTCCAGAAGCGCGACCGGACACGACCAGTTTCCCTTGATCCGCTGCTCCACCGCCAATTGATACATCCGCATGGTGATACCGACGTCTCCGCCACCTCCCGGCCCTCCACCCGCCTGCTCCGCTTCAGCCTTGGCCTCGAGTTTGGAAAGTGCCTGTTTAAGATGCTGGTCGTTCTCTTTCTTCACTTTTGTTTCGATCTTCGACACCGCATCATCAATGAGCTTGGACGGAGACACTTTCGGCTTCCGGTTTTTGATCTTCGGTTTTTCTCTTTTGGTTTTGGTCTCTACTACCCGTTTTCCGATAACCACCGGTTTCTGTTTCTCCGGTTTGGGCTGAGTGATCCTTTTGGTGTGGGTGTTCTTCGGGGGGATCGGAATTTTTTTCCCCTTTTCAGACGACGGTGCGGTATTCCGGTTGGAAGCCGTTTTAGTGGGCATTTCCACCAGATTGACTTCATATATTCGGGAACCGCCGATCCGTCTGTTGGGATAAGAATCCGGCACGAAAAAGATGAGGGAAAAGAGGGCCACATGGAAACAGACGGATAAAAAAACGCCTCTGCCCCATCTGGGCTCCAGCGGTTCATCCTGCCTGGATTTGGACAGAGCGGCTCTCATCGGGATCACTCTAAGGGTTCAGTGACCATACCGAGTTTATCGATTCCCGCCTTTTTGACCCGAGCCATCACCTGAATGACAAACCCATAGGGAACATCCTTATCCGCTCTTAAGAGCACCTCCTTCTCCCGCCGATTTTCGAAAATTTTCTCGACCTTAACCGCAAGACCATCAAGATTAACCTGCTGATTTTCTAAAAAAATTTGTTTATCTTTGTTCACAGTAAGCACCAGGGGGTCTTCCTGTGTCTTGATACTCTTGGTGGTGGTTTTCGGCAGGTTCACGTCTACGCCCTGCGTCATCATGGGCGCCGCAACCATAAAAATAATTAAGAGCACCAACATCACATCTACCAACGGCGTCACGTTGATGTCCGACATGAATCGTCTCTGATTGCCGGGGAATTGGAATGCCATGCTAAACCCCTGTCTTGGGTTGGGGCTGCTTCTTGAAGAACTGCCTGCCCACCATGCTCATGAAATCCGTGGTAAAGATCTCCATTTCCGCACGGAGAGACGAAATCCGCTGGTTAAAATAGTTGAACGCCACCACCGCAGGGATAGCGGCCGCCAGGCCGGCAGCCGTGGCGATCAGGGCCTCGGAAATGCCCGGGGCCACCACGGCCAGGCTGGCGGAACCTTTGAGCCCGATCCCCTGAAAAGACTCCATAATGCCCCACACCGTACCAAAAAGGCCGATGAACGGGGTCGTATTCCCGGTGGTGGCCAGGAAATTGAGCCCCCTTTCCAACCGGTATCCCTGATCGATCGCCGCCTTGGAAAGCGATCTCTGTAAATTGTCCATGAGGGCCTGCTGGGATCTGGCGAAGTCTGCGGATAGGTCCAGATTCCCGTCTCGATCCTCCCGATGCCTTTTTACCCCTGAACGGTCATCACCTCCGGCAAACGAGGCCTGTATTTTTCGAAATCGGTTAAACTCCATGTATCCCGCCCTGAACAGGCGGGCGACCGGGCTGTACGTCAATGTGTCACTGGCCCGATATACTTTCTTAATGTCCCTGTCCTCCCAAAACAGTTCCAGAAAATCGGCTGTTTCAGACCGCGCCTTTTTCAGCAGCCGATATTTCATAAATATGATGGCCCAGGAAATGATCGAAAAAACGAACAGGACCAATAAAACGAATTTAACGATAGTGCCGGCATGGATAATCATTTGTATGATATCGCTACCGAAAGCAGCGTCCATTGAAACCTTACCCGGGACCATCATCATTAAGGGAATATCGATCATAAAATCGCCTCGTCTTCGAACGTCAGTCCATGCCTGACACAACAGTGGATTACAACTGCCAATGATCTTGTTATAGTGGCAAAATCCATACTATCCCAATGTCAATGTGTGCGCTTCCGATTCTGAGGGACCTCCGAGCCGTTCCTCGTCATCCGACGGGTCCGCCAAAAGGCCGAAGGCATCGATCAAGAACCGGGCCACCCCCTCACCGTCATCCGGCGAGAAGCGCGGAACGCCCAAATCGATTGGACTTTGGGAAATCAATGCCAGAAGTTGATCGTCCCCTTTGCACACAGGTTCATCATAAATTTGTTTTCTAAACACCTCCAATTTGGGGGCCTTGGCATGTTTATACCCTTCAGCAAGAATGATGTCCACCGTATCGAAGAATTTTCTCAACTCCTGGGGGGCAACGTCATGATCCACATCCATAACCATTCCGATTTGTCGAGGGGAAGATATGAGCGTGGTGGTGGCCCCGGCACGTTTATGTCGCCAGGTGTCTTTTCCCGGTTTGTCCATTTCAAAGCCGTGAAGATCGTGCTTCAGGCACCCCACCCGAAAACCCCGGGCCGTAAATCGAGGGATAAGTTTTTCAATAAAGGTGGTCTTCCCCGTCCCTGAGTACCCCACGATACATACCATCGGCGGTAATTGATCATGCCTCAATCCTGTTCTACCCCCTCATCATTCTTTCCGGATTTCTCTTGAAAACAATGGGTATCCGCTTTCAGTTTTTCCCGGAGAATATGTCATAATGGGTATAACACTTCAAGACGAAAAATGCCGGGGCAACAAGGCATCGACCATGAACCTTTGCACCGAGGTTGCATTTCCGCATGATCTATGCGAATAATCGTTCCCCCGATGGTTGAACAAAGACGTAACAGGAGCCCTTAGGCATGAAAACTGTGTTAAAAGGATTTATGGATCGAATCGTCTCGGATCCCATGGTCATTTTGGACCCACTGATTCGGATCGCAGCGCTTCTGATTGCCGCTGCGCTGGCCTGGTGGATATATAACAAGGTCATCGCCAGAGTGGAGAAAACATATGGGGACCGGCCGTTCTTTGAGAAAAGCGCTCGGATATTTCCCCTCCTCCGAAGAGCGGGGCATTATCTTATCATTATCCTGCTGGGCACGGCGCTGCTCAAGCTCTTTCATGTTCCTTTCATGGAGAGGCTCTTCAACGCATTCATGATCATACTGCTCACCACCATTGCCAATAATATGGTCCAGAGCATGTTGCCTTACCTTGAAAAGCGGCTGGTGGCCCAAACGGAAACGAAAATGGATGATGTGATCCTCAATCTCTTTAAGCGATTTTCGGGCGTCATCATCTACATCACGGGCATCATTATCGCGCTGGATGTCATGGGTTTCAACGTCATGCCCTTTATCGCGGGAGCCGGTGTCGCCGGTATTGCCATTGGTTTTGCAGCCAAAGATACCCTGTCCAATCTCATTTCGGGGGTCCTCCTGATCATCGATCGCCCCCTCAAAGTGGGGGACCGGGTAGAGGTCTGGTCGGCGCCATCCAATTCCGCCACATGGGGCGATGTGGTGGATATCGGTCTCAGGGCCACCAAAATACGCACCACGGACAACATCGTCATCATCATCCCCAACAATCAGATCATGAATCGGGACATCGTCAATTACACCGTCCTCACCGACGGCATCAGAGTGAGAATCCCCATCGGCATTTCCTATGATGCAAACGTAAAGAAAGCCAAGGAAATCATCATCAATGCGGCCTTGGAACTGGACTGGGTGATGAGAGACCCGGCACCCAAGGTGGTGGTACGCAATTTTGGAGAATCGTCAGTGGATTTGCAGGCCAGGGTGTGGATCAGCGACCCCCGGCGCCGAATGGATACCGTCTCCTACATCACGGACCGGGTCAAAGAGGTATTCGATGAAGAGGGGATCGAAATCCCCTACCCCAAGCGGGACATCATCATCCGAAGGGAGATTTCAGAGACATGACGTCTTCATTATCATACCGCCCACTAATAGATTTTCTCTCTTTTTCCCATGGTTAAAGCCATCCGCCATATAACGGCCCGATCCCCCGTTCATCCCCGAGACCCTTGAAAAGGGGGCAATTTTGAGTCTGACGCCGAGATCGACCAAAAGGGGCGTTTTTCAAAGGTCTCGCCTTGACAGGTCGGGCGAGATACCTTAGATTCGTGCCCGGTTGTCAAAGAGGTCTCCGATCTTCTGAGTATGAAAGCAAAATTCAATGGCCAAAGCACCCAAACAACTGACCAAGACCCGTAATATCGGCATCATCGCTCACATCGATGCCGGAAAGACCACGGTGACCGAACGGATCCTTTTTTACTCGGGCCGCGTCCATAAAATGGGAGAAGTCCACAATGGCGAGGCCACCATGGACTGGATGGTGGAGGAGCGGGAGAGGGGGATCACCATCACGTCTGCCGTGACCTCATGTCAATGGCGTGGATTTACCATCAACATCATCGATACGCCCGGTCATGTGGATTTCACCATTGAGGTGGAGCGATCGCTTCGCGTCCTGGATGGCGCTATCGGCGTATTCTGCGCCGTGGGTGGCGTGGAACCCCAGTCCGAGACGGTGTGGCATCAGGCAGACCGCTATAAAATTCCTAAAATCGCTTTCATCAACAAATTGGACCGGGTGGGGGCGGATTTTTTCAGAGCCGTAAACATGATCAAGGAACGGCTCGGAGCAACTCCCCTACTGCTCCAGTTTCCCTGGGGAGAGGCCGACGATTTTCAGGGAATCATCGATATTCTCAACATGACGGCCATCGTATGGGAAGAAGACGAATTCGGCGCCAAGTATACCGAAGTACCTATCCCGGATGACATGATGGCCGAGGCGTCTCGCCACCGGGAATTGCTTTTGGAGGCGGTGGCGGACAAAAACGATGCCATTATGGAAAAGTACCTCGCGGAGGAGGAAATTACGCCGACCGAGCTTAAAAGCGCCATAAGAAAGGCCACCATCGACTTGAAGCTGGTCCCCATTTACTGCGGGGCCGCCTTGCGAAATAAAGGGATACAGCCCCTGTTGGACGGTATCGTCGACTTCCTACCCGCCCCGGTGGACATCCCCCCTGTCACGGGCAAACATCCCGGTTCAGGAGAACTGGAGACCCGATCGCCAAAGGCAAAGGGCCCATTTGCGGCGTTGGCCTTTAAGGTGAGTATGGATCAAGGAAGAAAGATGACCTACATACGGGTCTATTCCGGGACCGTTAAAGCGGGAAATCCTGTTTATAATCCCGGGAAAAACATCAAGGAACGCGCGGCGCGCCTCCTTAAAATGCACTCCAATAAGAGAGAGCGTATCGATTCGGCCTCCGCCGGCGACATTGTTGCCGCCATGGGACTCAAGCTCACCACCACCGGAGACACCCTGTGCACGGAAGAAAATCCCATTTTGCTGGAAACGATTCAGTTCAATGAACCGGTGATCAGCGTGGCCGTGGAACCCAAACGCGTCCAAGATCACGACAAATTGTTGGACAGCCTCCACAAACTATCCGATGAAGACCCGACCTTCAAGTTCAGAATAGATGAAGAAACCGGCCAGACGCTTATTTCCGGCATGGGAGAACTGCACCTGGAAATCATCGTGGGCAGGCTGAAGCGAGAGTTCTTCATGGATGTTAACCAGGGTAAACCTCAGGTGGTCTACCGCGAGACCATCACGCAGTCGGTGGTCCACAGGGCGCTGTTCGAGCGGGAATTGGCAGGCCAACAGCATTTCGCCGGTGTTGAAATCGAAATTACCCCCCTTCCGAGAGGGTCTCAAAACCGCTTTGAAAACCGCTGCCCTCAGCCGGAACTCACCGAATTATTCGCAAAGGCTGTTGAGGAAGGCATTTCGGAAGCCGAAGCCGGAGGCAGCATCATGGGGTATCCTGTGACCGATGTCCAGACCACCCTGCTGTCGATAGAGGCAAGAGAAACGTCTGATATCATGTCATTTAAGGCAGCCGCCAATATGGCCTTCAGGGAAGCCTTCCAAGAGGCGCAGCCCATTTTATTAGAACCCATCATGAAAATTGAGGTACTGACACCGGAAACGTTTACGGGAGAGGTCATCGGGGATCTCAACACGCGGCACGGAAAGATCGGGCAGATCACGGCCAAAGGGACCGTTCAGGTGGTCACGGCCAACATCCCGCTTTCAAACATGTTCGGATACTCTACATCCCTCCGCTCGGCCACACAGGGGAGAGCCACCTTTACCATGCAATTCAGCCACTATGACCAGGCCTAAGCTCGCCCTACCGTCCCACCTTTAGCAGGGCCAGGCCTTCACCATAATCGATAATCACCCCATCGGGGGTGATCTCCTTCAATATGGGACCGGTTTCCCCGATTCGTTCCCCCACCTTGCGGTTGCGCATGTTAATAAACACCAGACGCTCCTTTGGATCTTCCGAGTACACATGGACATTGATCTTTAGGCCTTCCAGGGGCTCCTTGATCTCGTCTGGGAGTTCGCTGACGAGTGGAATCGGTTTCTTAGCGGCAGGCTTGGCCTTTTCCGCCACCTCGTCGCGAGGCGGTGGCGGCGGGGGCTCGGTTTCGAGTGTATCAACCGCTTCAGTCCCGTCAGACGCCTCGGGGGGCAAGGCCTTCTCGTGAGAATCCCCGGCCCGGGAAGGAGCGACCGATCGGTGCGGTTCGTTGTCATCCATGGATGATGCGATACGCTTCGGGTCTGGTTTGGATTCATTCCCAAATACGCCCCCTGTGACCCCGCGGTGGGTCCTCTTAGTAGACGGAACTGAGATCGGGAGCTCGTTTAAGCCGCCGGTCTCGCTCCGCACGCTTCAACGCATCAAGAATAAATGACATAAGACCTTTCCGATTATGGTGATTCGGCCGACAAAAGAGGGACGGCAGGATCGTTTACCGCGCCGTTCAACTGGATGAGCGTCTGTTCGCCCACCACCCCATCTGCTCGCACCGAGTGTTCCCTTTGGAAGCGCAGGACGCGCTCTTTCAGTGGTCCGTCAAAGACCGGGCTCAATGATTGAGACGTGAGTTCGGGATGTCGCCCGTCAACACGATCCAGTGTCGCTCTCAGCCACTGGACATCCCCGCCGCTGTCCCCTTCCTTAAGAAAAAAGTGCTTCAGGGGAGGACGTCGCCAGAGCACGGTGTATTCTCCAAACCACAGCGAATCGACCCGAGCCCGGGTAACAGGCACCTCCTGCTTATTCACAACCAGGGTGACGGTCTCTCCTTCCAGCCGCACCACCGGCACATAATATCTTTGCCCCTCCTCACCGACCAACTCAATCACAGCCGGGCGGTTCAGATGCCTCAGGGTGGTCCAGTTCCCGCTCCCCTTCAGGCAATCCAAGTTCGCCTTTTCGAACCGCTCGCAAGGGGTTTCCCCCGGCAGGGCCTCATAGGAAACTCCCCAGCGGTTTCCTATTGCTTCGAACGCCCGATCCTTGCCAGCAGACAGTTTCCCTCTGATCAGTAAGCTAAAGAGGGTGTCTGGTTTTTGTTGCGAATCCGCTACGGGTTGCTCCGTCTCGGGGCCTGGCTGCTTCTGATTGACTTCCGGCAAAATCGCGTCGACCGATGAGGAGATCGGTTTTTCGGCGGATATCTTCATGGTTGTCTTTTTTTCTTTCCCGGATTGAGCCTTCTTTACCTCATTTTTTTCGGGGGAAATAATCTGAGCGGGCACCCATTCTTTATCCGGAAAAAAAGACCAGTGTTCCACGTATACCCCCACCGCCAGAATACAAACGAGCAGCAAGAGAGCCATCCACGCGACGGCCCGGCCACGGCTCATGGAGACCCGTGTCCCCATGACCTCGTATGCGGCCTTGTGGACCAGCCGCCGGTTGATGCGCTCCCGCTTCATGGCATAGGCGCCCAGGAGGGCCCGGTCACAGATGGTGTTGATCAGCCGGGGGACCCCTTTGGAAAGCGCATGCACCTGCCGTAAGGCCCCCCGGGTAAACAGTTGCCGCTTGCACCCCCCTACCTCGAGCCGGTGCTGAACATAGGCAATGGTCTCGTGCAATTGAAGCGGGGTCAAGTGATAGCGGGCCGTGATTCGCTGACCCAGTTGCCGCAATTGGGGCTTGGCCATCATGGATTGGAGCTCCGGCTGGCCGATGAGGAGTATCTGGAGCAGTTTCTGCGTGGGGGTTTCAAGATTGGTGAGGAGGCGGATCTGCTCCAAAACATCGATGCTCAGGTTCTGCGCCTCATCGATGATCAGCACCGTTCTTCGCCCCTGGGAATGGATATTCAGAAGATGGCGATTTAATAGATCGATAAGGACCTTTAGACTCTCTGTTCCCTCCGGATAAGACACCCCTAGTTCGTCACACACGGAGGCGACCAGTTCGGGCGCCGATTGTTTGGGATTCAGGATGAGCGCCACTTCCACATCCTCGGGCACCTGATCCAGAAGACTTCGGCACAGGGTGGTCTTCCCTGTTCCCACCTCACCGGTCAGCAAACCGAAGCCGCCCTTTTCTCCCATCCCGTAGAGCAGATGGGCCAAGGCCTCCCGATGGCGCTGACTCATGAACAAAAATCGTGGATCAGGCGTGAGGGTGAATGGATTTTCGGCAAGACCAAAATGAGCGGCGTACATATTTATCCCAACATATCCCTATGGCTGAGGACCAGAAAACATGCCCCATCTCAAGCGGTTGGATTAAACCGGGGTTTTCTTTTTTCCAGAAAGGCAGCAACCCCTTCCATCCCCTCGGGAGACGCCGCACACCGAGACAACAAACGCCGTTCGTTTTCCAGCTGGGTCTCCAACGGGGTGGTATAGGCATCGGTTATCAGTTTCTTTGATGCCGCAAAGGAACTCCGGGCACCTCCTGTGAGCTGTCGGCACAAGTCTATTGCTCTTTCCACCGAAAGACCGTCATCCGCCACTTCTGTCACCAGACCCCAGGACAAGGCCGTCTGGGCATCTATGGCCGGATCAAATGCCGCTATCTCAAGGGCTTTGGCCATACCAACCAGCCGTGGGAGGGTATACGTCCCCCCGCCGTCAATGCTGAGCCCGTTAGAAGTATATGCCTGCTTCAACACCGCGGAAGCGGCCATCACCCTGAAATCACATGCGAGGGCCAGGGAAAAGCCGCCACCCGCGGCAAGGCCGTTAATGGCGGCCACCACCGGTTTGGGCATCCGTCGGATTTCCAAGATCGCCTGATGGTATCGGGCAGCCAATTCGTGAAACGCGCCCGAGCGGCTCTTGCCATAGGCTTTTACCCAGCCCAGATCCCCTCCTGCACAGAAGGCTTTGCCGCTTCCCGAGATCACAACCCCCGACGTTTCCGAGTCTGTAGCCAATTCTATCAAGGTTTCCGCCAACAGCTGAACCATCCCCAGGTCAAAGGCATTATAGGCTTCGGGTCGGTTGAGGACCACATGGGCCACTTTTTTCAGATGTTCTACGGTTACACGGTTTCCCATAAGCAATCTCCTCATTCAGTCACACTTGCGATCCTCGATGAAAATACATATAATTAAACCGTTATCTCCTGGGTTCATCATAGGCAAGCGCCGATAGTGGTTGACTCGGCGCTGTCTTTTTTATATGGAAGAGGTCGCCTGTACAATACCCTTAAAAATCATAATATACAATATCCGGTGATTTCAATGGAAGAAAACCCATCACGACTCGTTGATCCCTACCACCGCAGATTGACCTATCTTCGGATATCCGTAACCGACCGCTGCAATCTTCGGTGTCTCTATTGCATGCCCAACGAGGGTGTTAAATGGCTTAAACATGAGGATATCCTATCCTATGAAGAGATCATCCGGGTGGCCAATGTGGCGGCAGAGATGGGCGTCGACAAAATCCGACTGACCGGCGGCGAACCCCTTGTGAGAAAAGGCATAGACGATTTCCTGCCGCGCTTGACGGCCATTCCCGGACTCAGGGATGTGTCCCTGACCACAAACGGCATTTATCTATCTGAGCATCTCCGACAGATCAAATCCGCAGGCATCAACCGGATCAATATCAGCCTGGACACACTAAGTCCCCAAAAATATGAGCGAATAACCGGCCTTGACGGGTTTCGGGAAGTGTGGGGAGCCATTCAACTGGCCTATGAAATGGGGTTTCACCCCATTAAACTAAACACGGTGGTGCTGAGGGGAATCAATGAGCATGAGGTACCGCAGTTCGCGAACCTGTCGAAAGAATACCCTTTCCACATCCGGTTTATAGAATATATGCCGGGAGGGTTCGTTGACCAGGGTATCGCCCTCCATCACGTGCCCACTCCGACGCTGAAAGAGCGGCTTTCCGCATCCGACCCGCTGGTACCCATTACCAGGATGGATACGGATGGACCCACCACTCGTTTCAAATTTGAAGGGGCTCCGGGCGAAATCGGGTTCATCAGCCCCCTGACCCATCATTTCTGTGAGACCTGCAACCGGCTCAGGCTCACAGCGGAGGGCCATTTGCGGCCGTGTCTCTTCTCTGAGCAGGAAGTCGACCTCAAAAAGCCATTGCGGAAAGGGAGCGATGATGAGGACCTGAAAAGGGTCTTCCTTGAAGCAGCCCTAAAAAAACCGCGTAGGCACACCCTGTCATCGGAACAGCCGCTCTCCCTCGCCGGCAGGATGTCTGCCATCGGGGGGTGAACGCCTAAAGCGACACCAGTCCCAGCAGCCGCGCCGCATTCCCGCCCTTGATACGCTCCACATCCTTTTCCAAGAGACCCGCCGCTTCCATCTCTTTGAAATATCGCTCGGGATTCAACAGGGGAAAATCACTACCGAACAAGATCTTCTCAGACCCCACAACCTCCGCTGCCACACGGTAGATATCCGGGGAATATAAATAAGGTGAGGCCGCTGTGTCGAACCAAACGCGGCTGAACACGTCCCACACCTCCCGCTTCATCAGGGCATAAAAGAGGATCCCCCCGCCCCAGTGGGCGAGGACAATCCGATTCTCGGGATATGCCTTCAAAAATGCATATATCTGTCTGAGGGTGTTGGGTGTCTTGCCGGGGTAGGTGTGTCCCACCGGTTCGTTGACGTGGAGGAGAAACGGCAGATCTGACTGTCGGCACAGGGCCATCACCTCTTTCAACCCATTCATCACCTCCGGCGACAGATCCCCGTCATAGACGGCCAGTTCTCCTACCCCCGAGAGTCCCTGATTCACGCATCGTTCCACTTCTGCCGCCCCGGAGGACGAAAGCGGAGAAAAACAGCAAAACCCGACGAGCCGATCCGGGTATCGGCGAACCGACTCTATGATATAGTCGTTATGCCGCCTGTAATAATCGGGATCTCTCCAGGGAAAACCGAAAATGACCGCCCTGTGCACCCCCTCCTGATCCATGCGCTGGATCAGTGCCTTTGTGCCGGCCAGCCTTGCGCTCGGGGATTCATACAAGGTCCGAAATGCAGGATCATCCGCCGCTGCCTTGTCCCTGCCTTCCCTAAGAAATTGAGGGAATACGTGCGTATGGAAATCGATGATCATTCAATGAGATCCGCCAGGGAACGCTTCAGGGCGGCGTGGTCGAACCCAACGATCCGCTTCCTAATTTTGCCTTCTCGATCAATAATAAACATCGTCGGCAGGGAGACCCGACCGTCCTGAAAATAATCTCCGACAATTTTCTTATTATATCGCAAGATAGGGTAGTTGATTCGGGCCATTTTCTTAAATGACTCGAGATCCTGATCGCTAATGCGGCTGGGGTCATCCATGGAAATCCCCAGGACAATGAATCCGTCGTCTTTGTACTCCTTTTGGAGTTTGACCAATTCAGGAATGCTCATTCTGCAGGGCGGGCACCAGGTCGCCCAAAAGTCCAAGAGGACCACAAACCCCTCATAGGCCCCTAGGGTGACGGTGTCTCCTGATATTGCGGGAAGAGAAAAGTCAGGCGCTGCAGGTCCGGCTTCCACCTCCTTTTCGCATCCTGCGCTGTAAATTAAAAAGGCCGATATCAGCATCAGCCATGCATTGCGGGCAATTTTCTTGGGCATATAACATCCTCATTTAACGTTGAAAGGGGTTGAATCGAAAATCATGAATTGAAAGCGTGTCTTCGAAACAAGACATTCCATTGTTATTATCATCTACTATAGAGACAGGATTGTCAAAAGGTTACGGAAAATCAAAGCTGGATAGCCAGTGAATCCAGTTGTCAAAGGGTCTCATTCAGACCCACACAGGGAAACGGACGGCGCTTTTCATTGACACGATCCCCTGAATCCCCATATGATGGGTGCTCTGAAGCGTTACTCGCCCGAAACCTTCAAACCACCCGGTCCTCCGCGCCCATGAAGGGAAATTCACAGAACAGGACTCGAAACGTTTTTTGGGATATCTTACTGGACCATTACGTGCTCTGCTCCTTTATGGGGCTCATATTGATAGAATTGTTGTACGTGGCATTCACACCCGTTCATCACGGCGGTAAGCATTTCTCCCCGGCCGAAATCACCACAGGAACCGCCATAAACGGCTTCCTTGTGGCCCTATTTACATGGATCTTTCACTGGATTCGAGACAGATGGCGGGTGAAGCACATGATTCAGAACCAATATCCGACCCCTTGGAAATGGCGACTGGTGGCATCCGCCATCGGTTTTGTATGTGGGGGTCTGGATGTCTTGTTCTTCCTTGTTTCATGGGCATTTCTGGCGCTGACACTGACCATTCTCATCATGGTCGTTCTTCACCTGCGTCGCTTTTTGCGTCAAGTCATCTCTCTCCTTCGTCCGGGGCAGTTTGCCGACTGGTCCGATGTGGGAAGGCTGGTGCATTTGTATGCCACCATGTTGGCGGCCTTCACCGTTATCACCGTCAGCCTGACCCTCCTGCCCATCTTTCTAATCGGCTACCCGGAGCCTTTCTCTATCCCGGCGGACACTGCCAGTATCATCGACGCGGTCTATTTCTGTGTGGTGATGATGACCACCCTCGGATTCGGAGATATTGTCCCCCAGACCCTCGCCGCCAAGATCGTGGTCAGCCTGCAATGCATGATCAGCTATGCCATGTTTGGCCTGATGATCGGCATCATTACCCGTGGCGTCGTCGGTCAAAGAGCGGCGGGAAGGCGTGTGGAGGACGTAGGGCTGTCAACGGCTAAACCATCTCATATGGATCCACATCCACAATAAGATAGACGCCACTCGATTGAAGGGCCTTCCTGGCCCGTGGCTCCACCTCCCTCAGGAAATAGTTGAGGAGTGAAGCACGTCCGCATTTGATCAACACCTGCCACCGGTATTTCCCCTTCATTCGAGAAATGGGCGACTCCACCGGACCCAATATTTGAAATTCTCGTCGGTTTTTGGGCCAACAGGACAATATGTGTTGCAATATATGATGGGTGTATTCCACGCATTTTGCTGTCCTGTCTTTGTCATTTCCCTGGAGTCTCAAACAGGCCAGATGAGAAAAAGGGGGATATCTAAGCTGTCTCCTCAATGATTTTTCCTTTTCGAAAAAGGAAAGGTAGTCGTGATTTGCAGCGGTGTGAATGGCGTAATGATCCGGATTGTAGGTTTGAACCACCACAATTCCCTTCGATTTTCCCCGGCCGGCCCGACCGGAAACCTGCGATAGGAGCTGAAATGTGCGCTCTCCGGCTCTGAAGTCGGGAAACGCCAGGGAGAGGTCTGCAGAGATGATCCCCACCAACGTCACACCGGGAAAGTCATATCCCTTGGTAATCATCTGGGTCCCCACGAGTATATCGATTTTGCGCTGACTGAAAGCCGTTAACATCTGAATGGCGGCCCCCTTTTGGCCGGTACTGTCCGCATCCATTCTGGACACCCGTGCGTCTGCAAACAGTTCTTGAAGTTCGGTCTCCAGCCGTTCGGTCCCGAATCCATAGCCCTTCAATGTTGCATGGCCACACCTGTTGCATCTCACATGTGTCCCACAACGAAATCCGCAATAGTGGCAGGCCAAAAAATCTTCTTTCAAATGATGCGTCAGGGAGACGTCGCAATTGGGACACCGCGCCGATTCACCACATGAGCGACAGAGATAGACCCGATGATATCCCCTTCGATTAAGAAACAAAATGGTCTGATTCCTCGCCGCGAGATTGTTCTCTATTAGCGTTTTAAGGGTGGGGCTGATCATTCCGCTTCCATAGCGATTTTCAGACGACCTCATATCGACGATGGTCATTTCGGGGAAGGCCCGGTTTTCCACCCGGTAGGGCATTTGAAGGAGGGCATATCTCCCGACGACACTGTTCTCATAAGATTGAACAGACGGCGTCCCCGACCCCAGGACCACGACAGCCTTTTGTTGCTTTGCCCTCACCACGGCAGCATCTCGCGCGTGGTACCGGGGTCCCCCATGGGCATCCCGGTCCTGTGCATAGGCCGTATCATGTTCCTCGTCCACGACGATAAGCCCCAGATTGGGCACCGGGGCGAAGAGAGCGGATCGGGCACCGATGACGAGATCCACCTCACCGTTGATTGTGCGTGCCCACTGAGAGGCCCTTTCTTTTCGCGTCAGGCCGCTGTGATAAATGGCGATCCGGTCCCCGAGGCGTGACCTAAGGAACCCCTCGAGGTATCCGGCTAGCGAGATCTCCGGAGCCATCAGGATCGCCCGACGCCCCGATTTGATCGTGTGCTCTACGGCCCGACAATACACCTCGGTCTTTCCACTCCCCGTAACCCCGTACAGGAGGAACGAAGAAAATTCATCCTTATCCAGGTGACTTGTGATCTCACGCAAGGCCCTTTCTTGGTATTCGTTTAAACGATGGGCAGGGGGCGGCGGAAAGACATTCGTTCGTGCATGGGGCCGGCCGTGCACCGGTACCGAATGGACTTCCAGGACTTTTTTCTTCGACCATTTTTCGATCAAGTAGGATCCGTTGCTGAAAGCGGCCCTCAGGTCACTGACACGAATGGCCCCGGCATCCAAGATCTGCTTCAAGAAATCCACCTCCCCTTTGGCCCTTGACCGGCCACCTGTTTTTGCCAGCACCCGGTTAAGATCAACGCCCTTCGCCGGCGTCACGAATCTCAATTGGACGGGGCGTTCCTTCCCCCGCTTGGACGGTCGGGTCCGGATGGCAATCCAACCCTTTTCCTCGAGCGGATAGAGCTTCTTTAGGGGCCAGGGAAGTCGTTTTTCGCGATTTTTATTGATCCAAGAGAGCATTTCGGTCTCTTTAGAGGGGAATAGGCGCCCCTTTAAGACTCCCAATCCTTTAGGCGTGATCGTGGCGGTCTTGACGCGTACTTCAGGGACAGCCGCCTTGATGACCATGCCCAAAGGGCAGAGATAGTAATCGGCCATCCACTCAAAAAAGGGGATCATGTGGGGGAGAAAAATCGGATCGATGTCCAGGATATCGATAACATCCTTGAGGTCCAGGTCCGGGACGTCTCCTCCTTTCTCAAGAACATACCCTGTAACTTTGCGGTTATTGAAGGGAACCAGAATCCGACATCCGGGTTTTACCAGGCCGCGCAAAGTCTCCGGCAATGAATAGGAAAAGGTCCCCTTGACAGGGACGGCCACGGCCACCCGTACCGTTGAAAGTGCACGGCCTTTTCTCCCCGCCATCCGGTCACCCTTCCTGCTACCCAAACGCCTCCCTGAATTCATTCACGGTCAAAACCTGGAAAAGGGGATAGAGGGAATTTCGTTGATAAAGATGAAGTGTTTGCTCATGGATCTCCCTGGTGGCTGCGGCAGAGCAGTCCGCCAGCACCACCGTCTTAAAATCATGACAGATGGCATCCATCGCCGTGGTCAGTACACAAAAATTGGTGGCAATGCCTGCCACCGCACACAGGGTGACCCGCCTCTCTTTCAGCCACTGGTGAAGATTTGTTCGAAAAAAGGCGGAAAAGCGGGGTTTCGGCAGCCAGAGATCTCCTTCCAAACGGTCCAGTTCGTCGATCACTTCTCCGCCTGTGCTACCGGCCAAAGAATGGGGGGTCATCCGGCCAGTAAATATGAAATCCGTTTCGTGAAAGGCGTCCGTCGAGAAAACAATCGGCCAGCCCGCCTTTCGAAAATCCCTGATAACGGTGTTGATGGGGTCAATGATTTTCGTGGCGAGCGGCGTGATGGGAAGGCCCCGCTTCTCGTCAAAATTGTCCTTCACCATGTCAATGATGAGCAGCGCAGGTCTTTCTTTAATCTCTCCCATATCATGCCTCCCCGTCATGGCGCCCCTTGGGTTGGGACTGACGAATTTTTCTTATCTGATCCGTGATCCATTGTCCGGCCACCTCCATCTGTGCCATGGCGTTACTGCGTCCCACGCTGAACCGCAAGGCCCCCATACCGATTTCGGGCGGCACCCCCATGGCAGACAGCACATGGGAAAGCTTCACCGTCCGGTCATGGCAGGCGGCCCCTGTGGAGGCCATAAGACCCGGCAATTCAGAAAGGATCCGACCGCCTTCCACGTGAGGAACCGACACATTTAGGGTGTTGGGCAATCGATATCCCGGATGCCCGTTTAACACCAAATCATCGACGTGCTCGAACAGGTAGGCCTCAAGACGATCCCGCATGGCCTTTATTTCCTTCAAATCCCGATGGCGTCTTTTCTTGGCGACCCGGCACGCGGTCCCCAAACCGGTTGCATACATGACATTTTCCGTGCCGGCGCGTTTATTCATTTCCTGGCCGGCGCCGTGAATGAGTGGGTTGAGATCAACTCCTTTCCGGACATACAGGGCGCCCACGCCTTTGGGCGCATAGAGCTTATGGCCCGCAACGCTCAACAAATCGACGCCCAGTCGCCTCACATCCACTTCGATTTTTCCCACTGCCTGAGCCGCATCCGTATGGAGGAGGACGCCACGATCCCTGGTAATCTGTGATATCGTTTCTATGGGTTGAATCGTGCCGGTCTCATTGTTGGCCAACATGATGGTAACCAGGGTGGTGTCGGGACTTAACGCCTTGCGCACATCATCCGGGTCTACCCGTCCCTTCCCGTCCACCGGGAGGATGGTTACCCGTACCCCCAGTTCCATCAAAAAAAGAAGCGGGTTCAGTACGGCGGGATGTTCAACGGCCGAAGTGATGACGTGAGAACGGGCAGGGGTTCTGAAATCGATCAACCCCTTCAAAGCCGTATTGTTGGATTCACTTCCCCCTGAGGTAAATATCACCTCTTCCTTTTCGCAGTTGAGAAGGTCCGCCACATCGCCCCTGGCCGATTCCAGCGCCTCTTTGGCGCTGACGCCCAACGCATAACCGCTGGACGGGTTACCGTACTCCCCCTCCAAGAAAGGGCGCATGTGCGCTTTCACTTCCGGATCAACCGGCGTGGTGGCATTGTGGTCTAAGTATATAATATCGTTAGCGTTGTCATTTAGCATAAGAAGACCTCCTTGTCCCCAGAGTTTTTCTTTAAGGAATCTGAGGAAAAACGAAAGGCAAGATCGCCTTTGTAGAACATATTTTGTCAATTGACAACACCCTGCATTAGTGATAGAGATTTGCCGAAAATTCCTGGGTTTTGCAAGCTCCTCAGCAGAGGTAACGGGCGCGTATGTTGTTGTGAAGCGCTTGGGTCTGGTTAATTCATACATCAAGGAGGTGGCAGATGCCTGCAGATAACCGAAAAAAGTTGATCCTCTGGTTTGATGAAATCGGAATCGCGGATGTCCCTCTCGTAGGGGGAAAAAATGCCTCCCTGGGCGAGATGTATCAAAAGCTCAAGGATAAAGGAATCAACGTTCCCAACGGATTTGCCATCACCGCCTACGCATACCGTTACTTTCTGAAATATGCGGGCATTGAGGACGAAATCAAGAAAATCCTCAAAGATCTGGATACGAGTAATATTGAAAATCTCCTCAGGAAGGGTCGGCAGGCCAGAGAAATTATCACTCATTCCGAATTTCCGCCGGACCTGACCCAAGCCATCTATCAAGCCTATGAAAAATTGGGGTCCACATTCAACCAGGAGGGGCTGGATAATGTGGATGTGGCCATTCGTTCGTCGGCCACTGCGGAGGATCTGCCCGACGCCTCATTTGCGGGCCAGCAAGACACCTACCTTAATATCAGGGGCAAATGGAATGTGCTGGATGCCTGTCGGAAGTGCTTCGCCAGCCTCTTTACCAACCGTGCCATCTCCTATCGTCACGACAAGGGGTTCGACCAGTTTGAGGTATCGCTCTCTATTGCGGTGCAGAAAATGGTCAGGAGTGACTCTGCGTATTCCGGGGTCATTTTTTCCATTGATACCGAAACCGGATTCAAAGACGTGGTCTTCATCACCGCTGCTTACGGTCTGGGGGAAAACGTGGTTCAGGGCGCTGTGAATCCGGATGAATTCTATGTCTTCAAACCGACGCTTAAAATGGGGAAAAAATCCATCATCAGTCGGAAGGCGGGGGACCGCGAATTAAAGATGGTCTATTCCGTAGAAGATGACGCGACGGTGAAAAACGTTCCCACAACCCTGGATGAACGGCATCGCTATGTCCTCGAAGAGGATGAAATCCTCAGACTCGCGGAGTGGGCCTGTATCATTGAAGAACACTATAGCGAGGAGGCGGGATATTTTAAACCCATGGACATTGAGTGGGCCAAAGACGGGGACGGGGTGAATGTGGGGACCGGAGAACTCTTCATCGTTCAGGCCAGACCCGAGACCATCCACTCTCAAAAGGATACCAGCACCTACGAAAGCTACCAGATCCTTAAGCAAGGGAAGGTGTTGGTCAGTGGTAGAGCGGTGGGGACCAAGGTGGGACAGGGTACGGCCAATGTGATCCAGAGCACCATGGAAATGGAAAAGTTCAAGAAGGGGCAGGTTTTGGTGACCAGTATGACCGATCCGGACTGGGAGCCGATCATGAAAATTGCCTCTGCCATCGTGACGAATAAAGGCGGGCGTACCTGCCACGCCGCCATCGTATCGAGAGAATTGGGAATCCCCTGTGTGATCGGGACGGGAAACGGGGATGAACTGATCGCAACGGGAACAGACGTGACGGTGTCTTGCTGTGAAGGGGAGACCGGGCACATCTACGAGGGGAAGGTCGACTATCATGTGGAGACCATCAATTTAAAAGACATGCCGAAGACCCGAACCAAAATCATGATGAACGTCGGCATTCCGGAAAAAGCCTTTTCACAGGGGCAGATTCCCAATGACGGGGTGGGCCTGGCCAGGGAGGAATTCATATAATGAACTCAAGGAACGGGCCAAATCAGACCAAAGAATCGCCGGTGTCATGTATGCCATTGACGAAATAACGGCCGTCTATGACTCTAAAAAGCGGTTTTTTATCGACAAACTGGCCGAGGGGGTGAGCCGCATTGCAGCCGGATTCTATCCCAACGACGTGATTGTCCGCCTCTCCGATTTCAAAACCAATGAATATGAAAACCTCCTTGGGGGATACCTCTATGAACCCAAAGAGAGCAACCCCATGATCGGCTGGCGGGGAGCCTCCCGATACTATGACAAGGATTTTGAACGGGCGTTTGAACTGGAGTGCATCGCGCTGCACAAGGCGCGAAGTGAAGCGGGACTCACCAACATCAAGGTCATGGTACCCTTCTGCAGGACGCCCGAAGAGGGAAAAAAGGTGATCGAACTGATGAAAAAGTACGGGCTCGTCCAGGGCGAAGACGGTCTTGAAATCTATGTCATGTGCGAAATTCCCAGCAACGTGATCTGTGCGGATCAGTTTGCCGACATATTTGACGGATTTTCCATCGGATCCAATGACCTTACCCAGCTCACCCTCGGACTCGACCGGGACTCTTCTTTAGTGGCCCATATCTATGACGAGCGAAATGATGCGGTGAAGCGACTGGTGGCACAGGTCATAGAGGTCGCCAAAGAACGGGGCAAAAAAATAGGGATCTGTGGACAGGCCCCCAGCGACTTCCCCGATTTTGCGGAGTTCCTGGTGGAATGCGGTATCGATTCCATGAGCCTGATACCGGACACGGTCATCAAGACACGACTGGCGATTTCCGAAAAAGAAAAGGCCATGGGCATCAAACCGGAGAAAGACTGACGAATGGATTCCATACGCATCCTCGGAACGGGATCTTATGTCCCCCCCAAGCGGCTGACCAACTATGACCTCCAAGAAATGGGGCTGGATACCACCCACGAATGGATCGTTCAGAGGACTGGCGTCAGCGAACGGCGAATTGCCGATCCTTCTGTAAATACATCGGATTTGGCCTACGAAGCCTCATTGAAAGCCCTGAAAGTGGCGGGGTTGTCGGCCAAGGACATCGATCTCATCATCATCGGCACCATCACACCGGATACCTGCTGCCCCTCCGCAGCAAACTGGCTCCAAGCCAAATTGGACGCGCCGCAGGCGGTCACATTTGACGTGACAGCCGCCTGCTCCGGGTTCATCTTCATACTCAATGTGGCGGAACAATATCTCAGAACCGGTGCCGCAAAGCGAGTGCTTGTGGTGGCCGCTGAAGTGATGACGCGGACCTTGGACTGGACGGATCGCACCTCGTGCATATTGTGGGGTGACGGCGCCGGAGCCGCCATACTGGCCTTGGGTGATGCGGGCCCGGAGGTTCTCTCCACCCACCTGCATACGGACGGCGAAGGCGGTCAGGACCTTCTCCTTCCCGGTGGCGGGTCCAAGACCACCCCCATATCTCACGAGAGTGTGGATAAGGGCCTTCATTTTCTGACACTGATCGAAGCCAATGCCAGTTTCAGAGTGGCAGTGAGACATTTCGTTGATTCCATCAAGGAGGCAGCGGAATTCAACGATGTGGCGGTGGACGACATCGCCTGGTTTATCCCCCACCAGGCCAACTTGCGCATGTTTCAATCCATGGCCAAGACCCTGCACATCCCAATGGAACGATTTTATGTCACGCTCGACAAATACGGCAATATCTCCTCCGCATCCTGCGCCATTGCCCTGGACGAGGCAATACGGGGCGGAAGCATAAAGCCCGATGATCTGGTGTGCCTCCCCGTGTTCGGCGGGGGACTCACCTGGGGAAGCGCCCTCATTCGATGGGCTTGATTCCTGAGAGACATACGTGAGTGACCTCGCTGAAAAATTCGGCTCGATGGGTGTAGGGTTCAGGGAGGGCAAAGGAGACTTCACCGAGGACCAACCCATCCTCGTCATGATCCATGGCGCGGGGGGCCAGGCCCAGATCTGGCAGAACCAGCATCGTCTCTCATACAACGGCATCCACACCTTGGCCTTAGATATGCCGGGCCACGGGAACACGAAAGCACCTGCCAAATCGAGCATAGAAGCCTCGGCCCAGTGGCTAAGCGAACGACTCGATGCCGTGTTCGATCACCCGGTGTACCTCATGGGCCATTCCATGGGCGGTGCCATTGTCCAAGAAACCGCATGTATCCACCCCGCGCCTCTGGCAGGCATCATCCTCGCGAGCACAGGCCCCAAACTGAGGGTGGCGCCCATGTTTTTGGAGGGACTCCGCAACGATTTTGAACAAACCGTGGATACATTGATTCGCTTCGCCTACACTGAGGACACCGATCCATCGATCATCAAGGCGGGCGCGCAACTCATGAAGGCTGCGGGCGGACCGCTGATCCACTGCAATTTTGACGAGTGTGACCGCTTCGAGATCGGAGACAAATTTAAAGACATCAGCCTCCCCTGCCTCATCATTTGTGGCGAGGAAGACAAGATGACCCCCCGTCCCTTTCAAGCAATCTTCACCAAGAGATGAAGGGGAGCGCCCTGCGCATCATTCCGAAGGCCGGTCACATGGTCATGATTGAACGCCCCAAGGCGTTCAATCAATGCATCGCCGATTTTATTCTCGAGAGTAAAAAAGTCGAGGCGTC
>JARRPY010000030.1:0-20415 GCA_037382425.1 Deltaproteobacteria bacterium | reverse complement strand
TACTCTATGTAGCCTTGCATAATTTTGGCGGATGTGCGATGCTATGATCATGCACGCTATCATTCACCCGCGATTCAATGAACTGAAAGCAGAGCGACTACCATATGTAGTGGGCGACCGAATTCACGGGATGGATTCAGCATTTAGACGCCCGGCTGGCAAATCTTAGGCATATCTCACCTATGAAAAAGCGTCTGTCAAGGGGGAATTTTTTAATTTAACGCCCGAACGAAGCCAGACCCTGCTGTCTGGCGGAGTGAGGGCTTCCTTTATTATCCAAGCGGGTTCATCGCCAAACACCTATTCGTGTTCACCCCTGAGGTGTCACATTATCATGCATTCGATTAACGGCGTCCCAATCACGTTTACGGCCTCGTCTCATCGGGCCATGAGATATGTCGGTTTACGCACGAGCTGGATATTCCTCCCGATAAGGGATTTGGTTCTTTAGTACATAATAGACATACTGTAGGATCTTGTGTGCTGTTGCCACAATAGCCTTTTGATATCCCGCACGAACAATTCTTTTACGGAAAAAGATATTCAAACGGGTTTTCTTCATCCTGGGGATCGTGTGGGCGGCCTCGACAAGGGCGGTGCGAAGATAAGGTGAGCCCTGTTTGGTGATTCGACCGGTTCTGCTCTTCTCGCCACTGGCATCCAGGGAGGGCACCAGACCGGCATAGGAGGCCAGGTTTCGATACGAGGGAAAACGACGGATATCATCGATCTCGGAAATGATGAACATAGCATTGATGACTCCTATTCCGGGAATCGTCATCACCAGTTGGGCCATAGGATCTTTTTTTGCCAAAGCCGCAATCCGTTTGCTCAGGGGTTGAATCTGTTCAGTAAGATGCGTGTAAAGAGAAAGGTAGGACTCCAGTTGTTCTCGGTGGTAGGCTGGAAGGCGGATCTCTCTGAGATATGTTATACCCTTCACCCCAAAAAGATCACTGACCGGGATAGAGGTGTTGTTTTTCATCAGGAGCATGTGGATGCGGTTCTTCATCCGGGTCGCATCCCGAACGAGCCGATGTCTATGTCTGAGCATCTCTTTGAGCTCGCGGGTCCTAAGGCTGCTCACATGTACAATAGGAATAAGGTCGGCTCTGAGTAGCTGGGCCAACATATGAGAGTCCACCTTGTCATTCTTGATCTTGGCGGAGGCAATGGCTTTGGTCTTCAGTGGATTGGAGATCACCACATCAAAACCATTGCCCGTGAGCAGATCATAGAGCCAATGCCATGAAGCCATGGACTCGATCACGATCTTGGTATCCTCCTTTAGGGTGCCAAAATAGTTCAAAATGTCTTCTTCCACATTCAGGAGGTTGGCTCTGGCCACAACCTTCCCTTTGGGGTCTACCGTTGTGAAAAAACTTGTTTTCTTGTGAAGATCGATTCCTGTATAGTACATCTTAACTACCTCCTTTTTATTGGTTTTCCTCTGGGGCTCATCGTACCACAGAGCCCCTCAGGAGGTAGCTTTTTCATATGATCACGTTTTTGATGTGCCAAAATTTTTGAGATTTCCAAAAAATATATGAAAATGAGAGAGTTTTTCAAATTTTTTCCAGGGCTCTCTGTTCCTCAAACACAGCCCGGAAGAAACGGGTTTACTTCAGGGCCTTGCCAATCTGTCAACGCATCAAACTCGGCAAGTAGAGGGAAATCTGGGGAAAAGACGGGATCACCAGATCTCAGATGAGCAATGCCGGGAGCATTGGGAGCACTCCCTTGGATATCTGCTCCAAGGGACATCTTTTGCTACCCCATAGACAACATGAACGATAATTCCAGCAGGAGGCGTATGGTTACGACGTCAGGTTAGGTCATACCTATCTTGTGAAGGAGTCGTCCGACAAATTCCATTCCGTCCGGTTTGTACGCGGGAAGGATCCACGGCATCTTCTCCAATGTTTGCATCATGGTAGAAAGGAGATCGAAAGGGATTGTGACAATTTGTCGACCTTCCGGAAACAGCTTTCGGCGCCGCATCCCGTGACCGAGACCGGTAACGGTGTAATTGAGTTCCCCGCTGAGATACGGATAAATATAAATCCAGGCGCATCCTATGGCGGGTGTGAACTTGCTGATCCACATCTGCCCTGTTCGGTAACTCATAGCGCGGAGAAGGATCTCGGTCTGACTGGCGTCGGCCAAAAGGATTAATAGATCCGGATCAAAGAGGAGCTTTTCCAGTGGGGCAAAGGCCACATAATGGACGATGCCTCTGCCGATTTTTGGAATGTGCTGGTAAAGCCGCCTTGCCGATCGAGGCGCTTCATAGATTTGCAGCCCGGCGCCAAATTCCCCGTTTATAAAAGGTTCCGGGGCATCTGCTTGTCCTAATACATACAGACCCGCTTCACAGGCATGGTTTTCAGCGCCAGCAAAGAAAGCATCTCCTTGCTGTGCCCTCTTGAGCATTTCGCAGAAAGCCATGTTCTCTTCTATCCTCCCGATCATGTCCGGCGGTTTGGACAGAAATTTAACGCCCACAGGCGGCAGATCCAAATTAAATTTCTCCAATAAGGCTACATTTTCTTTCGTGAGGGTCATGTGATAAGGCTCCTTTAAGTTTTAAGTTGTTGCTTCAATGCATTGCGGGTGTCCAGGGGCTCTACCATTAATGGCGCCCCTGGACAATAATCAGAAATAGCTCATTTTTTTGTATAAATATGGCGCACTGGGGAGATGCCCACTTTTACGGATTTGCCCTTCTGCACCTGGTCGATACGGATCTCATCGACCCCCTCAATATCGCCCTTTCCATAGGTCAATGGGGTACTGCTGATGTCACCGGTGTTGAGGTTCTTAATCCGGTAGAAACCTTCCTCCAACACGGCCCGCCGCGTGAGTTTGTCAAAAGGCACCTTTTGCATGGCCAGCCTCAAGGCCTCAACCTGTATCATGCCCTCCAAGACCCCAGCCTCATACATGATGTGAGAAATTCGCTTGCCTTTGCGATACTTATCCTGTAGGTCGTTGCAGAATTTTATCCCGGGGGTGGCAATGTCGTCCATGGGGCGGAAGCTGCCGGCGCAGACATACCCGTCACCCAGCTGGCCCATGGCCTCGGCAAACACGGCCGCGTGGCCAGGCAAAGCGACACCAAAAGTCATTTTATAATCCAGATACGGTCCCATCCCCAGTCGGACCATCTCCTTGACCGTCGGTTGCGAACCAGGGTTGATCATGACTCCCAGGGCAAGATCGACCCCCTTTTGTTTCAGCCACGTAAGCTGGGTGGTCGGAGGCGAAGTCGGTACCAGCGGCACATACTGGGTGCCCACAAACTCATAGCCGATCTTTTCGAGATAGGCCTTCATTTCCGGTATCTCAATCGAACGGCCCATGGCGTTATCGGCAGTCAGGTAGGCAACTCTCGGTTTTCTCGATTTCTTCCAGTTCGCTTTGAACCAATCGGCGATGGCTGCACAGGAATCGGTATAGATCGGATAATAGGTGAAGATGCTTTGCGGCGGAGTCAGAAGGTAGGACCCGCTGGCCATGCTCGTAGCGCCCATCTGGTCTTCCCATAATCTGTCTTTGAGCGCCAGCGCTATGGGCGATCCCGATATGCGGGCGACCAGCATTCCCTTCGCCTTGAGTTCTTCATAGATTGACAGCGCCTTGGGCGGCTTGAGCTCGTCATCCCGCCACAGCACCTCCAGTTTTATATCGGCGGGAAATTTCTCGCTGCGCCACGGAGCGAGTTTCTTGGTGTCGTTCACATATGCCACATAGTCCTCGATTCCAGCCAAAACCGCCGCTGAATCCTCGGCAAAGGGCCCGGTCAGCGACTGGGTGCCGCCCACATAGAGTACCTTCTCAGCTTGAGCGCTGAGGGGCAGTAACGCTGTTGCCACCATTGAAATAATCATGCAGGCTGTTAACATCCATCTGTTCTTATCCATGGGTTACCTCCTTTGCTGATCGAATGTTTGGTTTAGATGCTCAATTGCCTCCATTTAAACTTCAACGCCTTGCATTCCTCCTTCCTTTTCAGATTTCGAAGATAACGGTTGGGGTGAACAGTGAAAATGAGGGTCACCGTCCTCTTACTCCGACGCCTGATAAGAGAAGGGCCACAGCCTGAAGTATGCCCTGATCATCTCCCATCTGTGATAAAGCCCCCTCGGTTCAAAGATCAAAAAGATGATGATGATCAACCCGTGGGAGATGAGCGCCAGCGAGGCGGCGGCCTGGGGAGCAACGGCGGCGGCCAGGATCGGTCCGGCGACGGTGACCAACTCATCCAGCAGCTTAAGAGCAATCACACCAAAGATGGCCCCGGTCGTACTCCCCATGCCCCCCACGATCAACATCCCCAGGTACCATACGGAATCCATAAAGGGGAACTGCTCTATGCTGGCGAATCTGACGTAATGAACCAGCAGCGATCCGGCCGCTCCCGCATAGATACAACCGATAAAAAATGCCTGCAGTTTGTAGCTCCAGAGACTGACCCCCATGACCTCGGCCGCCACCTCGTTGTCCCGGATGGCGATGAAAGCCCTGCCGGCCCTGGTTCTGACGATATTGTGGGCCGTGATGGTCGCCAGGACCACAAAGACCATTACCAGGTAGTAATAGTTGGTTTTGGAACTCAGCGAGATACCGGCGATCGTCGGTTTGGGAACAAGGAGCCCATCCGTACCGCCGGTAATACTGCGCAGCTGGATGATGATCCAGATAATAATAAACTGGGCCGCGATGGTGGCCATAATCAGGTAAAAGCCCTTGATTTTTAAGGAAGGCAGGCCAAAGAGTAACCCTGCAATCCCCGCAGCCAGGGCGCCGCAGGGAAGGGCGGCCCAGAACGGCCAGCCGAGCTCGGCGCACAAAATGGCCGAGGTATATCCGCCGACCGCCATAAATCCGGAATGGCCCATGGATATCTGCCCGCAGTAGCCGGTTAGAATATTGAGACCGTGGACGCTGACAACGGCGATCCCCATTGTCGTCAGGATGGTCAGCATCCTGTCACTTGAAAAGAAGGGGCAGAGGAAAAGAAAGACGAGGAGCGCCGCCACCGCTCCCCACTTCAGCCTGGAGTCGAAAGTCGCCATTTCTTCGGCATAGTTTTCGTGGAAGGTTCCGGTGCGCAAGCCCATTGATTAAACCCTTTCTATATGTGCAAGGCCAAAGAGCCCGTGCGGCCTGAAGACCAGGACAATGATCATCACGAAAAATGGGAATACCTGGGCCAGTCCGCCGCCGGGTAGTATGGGATCCAGGTATCCGGCAGCGACGTTTTCCAGCATCCCCAGTATGATTCCGGCAAGAATGGCCCCCCCGACCGAGTCGAGCCCGCCCAGCAGGACAACTGCAAATGCCTTGAGGCCGACATTGGCGAGATCCATATTGGCGCCGGACACGCCCCCCAGCAGGATGCCGCCGATAACACCGACAACACTCGCAATGACCCATGAAACAGCATAGACGGTTGTTGCCTTTATACCCACACTTTGCACCACCTGCAAGTCTTCGGCCGTGGCCCGCATGGCCAGCCCGATTTTGGTATAGCGGAAAAGAAACATGAGTATCGCCACACAAATAACAGAGACGATGAGTCCGATCAAAGACTCCGAAGGTATGGATATGGTGCCGACTTTCATGGTTATCGTGGGCAATAATCCATGGTAAGCCTTGTATTCGGCACCCCATAGCAGGGTTGCCACCCCACCCAATACTGTGGAGAGGGCGATGGTCATCATGACGACGGCCAGTACCGGTTGCCCCACCATGGGCCGCAGCATCAGCCGCTCGATCAGCAAGCCCATGATGGCGGCCGTTGCGATTGCCGCCAGCAGAGCCGCCCATGCCGGTAAACCAAGGGGCACCAGAAAGGTCCATCCGAGGTAGCCGCCGATCAGAACAAAGTGTCCCTGGGCAATGTTAAATACCTCAGAGCATTTCAGTATGATCACAAATCCGATGGCGATGAGCGCATAGACCATGCCCTGGGCAAGGCCGGTAACGATTAATTGTAGAAAAAAGGTCATCCGCGGCTCCTTCAAACTGACTGAATTCGAAACGATGCATGAATGGTTGCCGCCCGTCCGTCACGGTATCCGTCCTGGGCTTCTATCGGCACTGCCTCGTCTTCACTGTAGATAGCATCGATAATATTGCGGTAGCGTTCTATCAGAAAAGCCCTTCTCAAGTTTCTGGTTCTGGTGAGCTCCCCCTCGTCGGGATCGAGTTCCTTGTGGAGGTTGATGTATTTTTTCACCCTTGACTCCGCCGGCACCGTTTGGTTAACCCTTGCGATATCCTGCCTGATGAGCGCATAAACCTCGGGCGCCTGGGAAAGTTCGGCAAAGGAAGTAAATGCCACTCTTTTTTTCCCAGCCCACCGGCTGACGGTATCATAGTTAATGACGATAACCGCAGCAATGCAGGCCCCTTGCTGGCCGACCACTATCCAGGCGTCCTTTATATGAGGGCTGGATCTCAGCTGGCTTTCAATAAACTGGGGAGCCACTTTATGGTCACCGGGAAGTTGTAGGAGGTCTTTGAGCCGATCCGTAAAGACAAGGTGCCCGTCTTCTCGAATCGAGCCAGTATCGCCGCTGTGAAACCATCCGTCTTTGAGCACTGCGGCCGTCCCTTCCGGGTCCCTGTAGTATCCGGCAAAAATACCCGGCTGCCGATATCTGATTTCACCTGCTGGGCTGATGCTTACCTCTGTCCCCTCATGAGCAGGTCCCACTGTCTCAAAATCGATCTCATCATTGCATGCACCGGTGAGTGCCCCGCCTTCAGTTGTTCCATACAGGCTTTTAAGCGGGATATTCAGGGCGTGGTAAAACCTGAAGGCATGCGGGCTGAGTATGGCCCCGGTGGTATAGCAGATCCTAGCATTTGACAATCCCAGGCTGCGTTTGATGGACCTGAACAGGAAGATATCTGCAAAATAATAAAGCATCTTCAGGCTTAGACCCGGGTCTTGCCGGCGATATCGTAATTCAGCGGCTTTATAGCCGACCGGCATCAACAGCCGGTGGGCAAAGCGCTTTATGGCATCCGCCCCGCGAATCCGTGCCTGCACCGTAGCGGCCTGGCTTTCCCATAACCGCGCCCCGTAGAATACGATGCTGGGGCCTGTTTCCTTGCTGTCCCGCTGCTGAGTCTCCGCTGCCTCGGCAAAGTTGAGGATGCCGGCAGACAACAGGTGGCAGCCGATACCGATCCATTGCTCGTTTATCCAGACGGGCGGCAGATAAGGGACCACATTATCGTTTTCAAACCAGGGGTCGAGCTTGAGAAGATAGTCGGCACCCGCTCTCAATGTGCGGTACGTGTGGACGGCCCCTTTGGGAGCAGACCCAGTGGTTCCCGCCGTGTAAATGATGGCGCATTCGTCATCCGCTTTGCCGGTTTCCACATTCTGCTCAAACAGCCCGGCGTGTTCGGCCTCATACGTTTTCCCCTGTGTCAGCGTCTCCCTGTATCCGACCAGAATTTCATCATCATAGTGTGCGAGGCCCTTGTAGTTCCAGTAAATGACTTTCTTTAGAAGAGGAAGTGCATCTTTTATCTCGAGTAGCTTATCAACCTGCTCCTGGCCTTCAGCGACGGCAAACCGGGCGTCACAGTTTTGGGCAATGTTTTTTATTTCCGATGGCAGCAGCTCTGAAAACAACCCCACAGACAGGCCATGGTTGGCCTGGGCGGCCAGCTCGGCGCAGTACCACTGGGGGGCATTATCCCCGATAATCAGCAGCTTGTCTCCGGGTTCAAAGCCGACAGCCAGTAAACCAAGCGCCAGGTGTTTAACGTTGAAATAGTAGTCCTTCCAGGTATGAGGCTGCCAGACACCATAATGCTTGTGACGCATGGCTCTGCGGCGGTCACCATATTTTTCGTAATTGTACCTGAGTATCTTGGGCCAGGTGTCACCCTTTTCCCGATAGGTTTGCTCCATTCTGATCGTCATTTCCCCCTGAGCCAGTTTTTCCTTTAACCCAACCAGCGCTTTTTTCGACGGTAGTGCTTGACTTCACGATAACTCTTCTGGGAGCCGACCTTTGACAGCCCCATATAGAACTCGCGCACGTCCTCATTATCTTTTAGATCTTCGGCCGGGCCGCTCAAAACCACGCGACCATTCTCCAGAACATGACCGTAATGTGCGATACCCAGGGCGGCCCTGACGTTTTGCTCCACGAGAAGGATGGCCATCTTTTGATCGACATTTATTTGCTTGATGATATCATATATTTCCTGGACCATAATCGGGGCCAGACCGAGTGAGGGTTCATCCAGGAGCATCAGTTTAGGACGGGCCATGAGTGCCCTCCCGATGACCAGCATCTGTTGTTCACCGCCGGACAGATAACCGCTCATCCGGTGGCTGAGGCGTTTAACAGCCGGGAAGTAGTCAAAGACCATTTCAAGATCCTGCTTGACTCCCTGGCGGTCTTTCCGTCTGTAAGCGCCTACAAGCAGATTCTCTTCCACGCTTAGGTGTGCGAGAACCCTTCGCCCTTCCATGGCCTGGCTGATTCCCATAACTGCAATATGTTCGGGACCGAACCGGTCTATGCGCTTGCCGTCAAACTCGATGCTACCGTCGGTGACTTCCCCTTCTTCGGTTTTGAGCATCCCCGAAATGGCCTTGAGCGTTGTCGTTTTACCGCCGCCATTTGCCCCGAGCAGCGCAACAATCTTGCCGTCAGCGACCGTCAGCGATACGCCCCGCAGCACCTGGATAACATTCATATAGACAACTTCGATATTGTTTACTTCCAGCACGTTGAACCCTTATTTTTCTTTTCCCAAGTAAGCACTGATCACTTCCGGATTCGTCTTGATCTCATCCGGCGTACCTTCGGCAATCTTTCGTCCAAAATCAAGAACAACAATCCGGTCGGCGATGTCCATCACCACACCCATGTCATGTTCGACAAGTATGATGCTGCGAATCCCGTCTCTGAGAACAGGAGAGTCCGGATAAGTGGAGCCCTGGCCTTCAAAAATGTCAAGAATGAAGCGGGCTATGTCCTCTTTTTCTTCAATGTTCATCCCGGCCATGGGTTCATCCAGCAGTAATACTTTCGGTTCAAGCGCCAGGGCTCTTCCCAGTTCGACCCTTTTTTGCATCCCGTACGGCAATACGCCGACAGCTCGCTTCCTCTCCGGTGCTATTTCCAGAAAGTCGATAATCTCCTCGACCGCCTGACGGTGTCTTATTTCTTCCTGAAGGGCCCAGCCAAGGTACAAGGCGCCGGTGACGAAATTCTGCTTCATCAGCACGTGCCGCGCAGCCATGATGTTGTCCTGGGTGCTGAGCCCCTTGTAGAGTTCGATGTTCTGAAAAGTTCTGGCAATGCCGAGTTTGGTCAGCTTATCGGGACGCATCCGGGTTATTTTTTTCCCATTGAAGTAGATCTCGCCCTCCTGGGGTTTGTAAAAACCGTTGATGCAGTTGAGAAGGGCGGTCTTGCCGGCCCCATTCGGTCCGATGATCGCCAGGATTTCATTATCCCGGACATCCAGGCTCACTTTATCAAGGGCAAAAACGCCGCCAAAGCTTAACTGGAGTTTGTCAATTCGCAGTCTGACGTTTGTATCCACTTCCTTCTTATTTTCTGACATAGAAAACCTGCTCAACACGCTTGACAGATCGCATTATCTTAACAGACGTTGAAACCATCTCTCCCTATCCAGTGCCTGTCATGTATTATGAAAGCCAAAGAAGTCCTTTCCGTTACGACTATCGCAACAGCTGCGGCAGAAAGAGTGACACTGCAGGAAAGGCAATCAGGGTAATGAGTCGGGCGATGTCCGCCAAGAGAAAAGGGAATATGCCTCTAAAAATAGTAGAAAGGGGCACGTCGCTGGCAATCCCTTTCATGATATAGACATTGATGCCCACGGGTGGCGTGATCATTCCGATTTCTGAAATCACCACCACAATGATGCCAAACCAGGTGAGGTCAAAGCCCAGCCTTTCCACCACCGGCGCAAAAATGGGGACAGTGATGAAGACAAGAGGGAGGGTCCCCATTACACATCCCAAACCAAAACAGATGGCCACAATTGCGGCGATGATGGCAACGGGTGGAACGGAGAGTTCCGTTGCGTAATTGGCCAGTTCCATGGGAAGCTGGGTAGATGTCAGAAAATAGCCATAGATGGCCGTGCCGATCACCACCAGAAATACCATGGAAGTGGTGCGGCCCGTGGACAAGAGCGCGCTGAACAGGTTCTTCCCGGTGATGCGCCGGCGAATGAGTCCGAAGACCAAAGCGCCGGTGGCGCCGATGGCCCCCGCCTCGGTGGGTGTGAAGAGACCGCCGTAAATACCTCCCATGATCAGCGCAAAGAGGCACAACACTTCCCAGGTATTTCCCAGGGATTTTATCCGTTCCCCCATGGAAAACCTGGGGCCTGCGGGTCCCACTCCGGGATTGACCCGTGTCCAGAGCATGATGGCGATCACATAGTAGAGGAGCGACAACAGCCCCGGAAGGATGCCGGCAAAAAAGAGCTCTGCTATGGAAACCTCGGTGAGTATACCGTATATGATCAACATCACGCTGGGGGGAATGAGAATTCCGATGGTACCGCCCGCGGCAATGGAGCCGGTGGCCAGTGTATCGGCGTATTTGTAACGCTTCATTTCAGGCAGCGACACTGCCCCCATGGTTGCGGCCGTGGCCAGAGATGATCCGCTGACCGCTGAAAACGCACCACAGGCCAGCACCGTGGCCATGGAGAGCCCCCCTTTGAAGCGGCCAACCCATTTGTAGGCCGCCCGATAGAGTTTCTCACTGAGTCCGGCCTCAAAGCAGAGTTCCCCCATGAGGATAAAAAAGGGAATCACACAGAGGGAATAGGAAGCGGTCATGGAGTAAGGAACCGTGCGGAGAAGCCCTAACCCCGAATCGGCGCCAAACAAAAGGGCCATGCCGAAAAACCCCAAAAATCCAAGAGCCGCTCCAATCAGCATGCCCGAGAAGAGAAAGATCAGAAGCGCCACAATACCGAAATACTGGCCTACTTCCAGTTCCATCTCCATACCCGCGAAAGGAAGGATGACCAGTAGACAGGCAAGCACAATGGCCGTGGCGGTTCCTAGGACATGATGGTTTTTAAAGGCATGGGCCGCTTTTTTCAAAAAATCGGCCATCGTGCTGATGCCAAAGAGAAAGAAGCCCAGACAGATCACCCACATGACCCAGTACAGCGGAATCCGCAGGTCAAAAGTGGCGGTGCCGTGATTCATTCGGATGATGGATTGAGCCAGACTCTGCCAGGTGAGGATGATAAAAAACAGACCCTGCACCAAGGATGTGGCCACCGCAAGGACCTCTTGCGCTCCTTTGGGCAAACGTGCAGTAATGAAATCCACTGAAATGTGGTTTTGGGTGATCTGGGTGTAGGCAATTCCGCAGTACACCAGGATGATAATCATCAGCTCTTCCAGTTCCACTGTCCCCATCAGCGGCTGGTTGAATACGGCCCGGCTGATGACATGAGCCGTCACCAGGATCACCATGAGCAGGGAGGTGCAGGCGCCTGCAGCGTTCAGATACCGGGCTATGGGTTCAATGCGTTTTTCAAATCCTTCTATACGCTCCGTGAACGACATGCTTTTCTCCCTGCCCAGTTTGACCTATTGGTGCTTATCGGCTCTTTTCAGCCATGACGGCCAATGCCTTATCGAGCAGTTTCTGAGGATTGGCATACCCCTTGGCCTTGGCCTCCTCGATCCATTTATTACGGACCGGTCCGATTTTTTCGGCCCACAGTTTTTTCTGATCCGGAGACAGGGTGAAGAATTTGTCCCCTTTCTTGGCCATCCAGGCCACATCTCTTTTCTGGGCCGCATCAAATACCTGACCCGATTTCTTGGCCGCCGCAAGACCGCTGATGGCCTCGATGGCCTTCTTGTCCTGATCTGATACTTTGTCCCAGGCGTCTTTGTTCACCGAGATAAAAAAGGAGGCGGCCATCAAATTGGCGTTGGTATGAAAATGCGTCAAGTCCGCAATCTTCTGCGTGCGAAGCGGCGCATAAGGGAGAAAGCAGCCTTGCACAACACCTTTTTGCATGGCCAGGAAGACCTCCACCATGGGCATGGCTTCCGGGGAGGCGCCCAAGAGTCTCAGAATTTGGATCTGGGTGGCGCCACCTGCACTGATGATCACATTCTGAAGCTCTTGCAGGTTCTTCACCTCCTTTTTGGTGAAATGAAGCTGAAATGCCGGGTTCATGTAACTCCACAACACCTTCACGCTCTTGAGCTCATTCTGCAACTCAGGGGTTGACTGATACATTTCCCAGAGGGCCTCGCTATTTTGAAGCGCCTTTTCGCCCGCAACCATGGGCTGATCCATCACCGAGTTCAGGATCAACCGGCTCCGGGCGTAAACAGGGAGTACTTACCCATCTTCAGGCTCATCCACCTTGGACACGCACAACTGCGGCCCCGGATAGGGGAGGGTGCCCTCCACTTCCACCACCCCCTCCTCAGGTTTCCAGACACTACCCGGAACCCGAAACCGGCTTCTGTCCAATTTCGGGATCTCCTTTTCATCCGGCCTTTCCAATTGCGGAACCCAATCATAGGGGACCCGATAGGCCCGGTATACGAAGTTCGCATTCTTGTTGATGCCGTAGTAGGGACTGACATATTCCCAGACGATTTCAAATCCCTTGGTCACCTCAAAGATACGTCCTGAAGAGCCTTCGGTGATCAGCGTATTGCCATTGGGGAGCCGCTGGGCCGAGCTGATGAGCGGAGAATAGAAATCGCTGTTGTTCATTTTGGGCAAGAAGCCGGCTTCTTCATAACTGTACTGCCAGATCACCTTGAGGGTAATCGGATCAAATTCAATAACGCGTGAATAATCCCTGAGGGCATTGTTGTGTCCTGTGGGCGCACCGGGGTTGGGTGAACCGTATCCAGAAAAACCACCGTTATCAAACACCAGGATATTCCCTTCCCCGGGCAGACCTCTGGGAATCATGTGCGCATGGTGCTGGCCGATAATCCATCCCAGTTCCCGAAGGGCCTGGCTTCGATCATAATCCGGCCCGATCTGCCAGACAATCCTGCCACTTTCCTTATCCGTTATGGCGATGATATTGGTCTGACGTCCGTCCCAGATGATGTTGTCCGGATGAAAACGTTCATCAGCTTGATCATACCAGCGATTGGGCCCGAGGGTGGAGATGCTGTTCATATGCATCCAATCCCCCACCTCCCCTTTGCCCACCACCATGGTGGGATTGCGGCACAGGGCATTGCGGGCCGCTTCGCTGAAGTCCATTTCATCAAAGTGTTCACTGCACACCCATTCCCAGATGATATCGCCCTCCCAGTTCACCTCGTAAATCACGTCATCTAAGAGCGGCTTGTCGCTGATTCGGGAATCTTTCACATCTTTATGGCCCAGAATCAGGGTATTGCCACGATCCACTAAAGGGGTCAATCCCGGTGCGTAATAGCCCACCGGACTCCCTTCCCTCTGGTAATCATGGTGCTGCCGGGCCATCCACATGCCCTCCTGTCCCGGATCTTCAATGTACTCATAGTGGTCGAACTTCCAGACCACATTGCCGTCCCAGTCCACTTGCACCACGTCCATATAGTCCATGAAACCGTATCTTGGGCTGCGCACGCCGAGGCTGGCCATAGCCTGACCGCCCGGCAGCAGCTTTGTGGGAAATCCGTGGAGCCCTTTCCAGAGGTGAACCACATTTCCGTTCATATCCAACAGAGCGCATCCGATCTCCCGGGCAATGAAGAGTGTGTAACCGCTCCAGCATTTGCCCGGGTCAAAAAGGGTGGCGCCGGTGGGATAACTTGTCGGGATACCCATTGATTTAGCTCCTTTTCCATCAATATGTTATGTTTTTGAAAGAGTGCAGTTGTCGGATCAATCTGCACTCATTTTGAGATCTCCGCCATTACCATATAACGTCTGGCGGCGGTCCGGTACTTAAAAAGTGCACTGGAAGGCAGCAGCTCAACGGTTTTCAGACGTTCATCAACCGCCCCGGCCGGATCAAAAGGTCTCAGTTCATAGGGGTGTTTCTTGGATCCGGTGGCCTTCTCAATGGTTTTGGCAGTCTCGCCGATTTCTTCAGGGGTTAGATAGCGGATAGTGCCATCTTTTGAAATCATAGGGGCTACAATGCTGTAAAACTGATAGGTCGGAAACTGTGCCGCAAGCCTGATGGACGTTTCCAATGAATTCGGGTCAATGGGTTCCCCTGTCAGCGCTTGATACAAGTCGGCCGGGCCTTTCACTTCCATGACCATCCGATCCCCCAGATTTTCATCATGAACCGCCTTGAGCACCTCGGGGTTGCGTCCATCGGTCGCCAGCACGATCTTCAGGCCGTTTTGCTTTAAATATGCCATCACCTTCAAGAGATCCCCGGCCCGTGAAGGGTCCCCGCCCGAAATGTTGAAGCCGTTAATCCATTCACCGTGAAGGGTACTGCGAGCGATGAACCCGTCAAGACCGTTTCCTGCCATAAGATGCCCGATCACCACGCTCACCCCCTGGCGAATGACGCTCCCATCGGTGTAAACCGGGAACTCAACACCATCCTTGTCACGATAAATCTCCGACCGATGGGCCCGGTAGAATTCTGCGAAAGCGTCTTTGCCGTCGGCTTTGATGTCGTATTCCTCGTAGTCCATGCCGTTTTCCTTCATGAACCGTTTGGTGAGATGGCATCTAGCGCAGCCCGTAGCGGTGTAGATTTGGTGGGTCATTTTGATTTCTTTCTTCTATTTGCAGGACGGCCACTCGGTTAGCCTCACAGAGGCCACTTCAGCTTTGGACTTCCGGCTGAAACTCCGACACTTCTTGAGTTCACCTACTCATCCTTGTCCAAATTCGTGGCGTTCAACACACAAAGAATGTCGGCCCGCTGATACGGCTTGACGCCTGGAACTTCTGTGACCTCCGCCGCACCGGGTGCGGCCGCGCCTGGCATGCGAAACGTGGCCACATCCACAGGCTCTACAAGGGTCTCTTTGGGTGCATTGAGTTGGGGCACCCATTCGTAGGGAAGGCGATAGGCCCGGTAGACTATATTGAATCTGGCGGATTGGCCGAAATGAGGGCTTATGTATTCCCAGACGATGCGGTGATCCTGTGTCACCTCGATGAGGCGGCCACCAGACCCTTCGGTTATCAGCGTGTTGCCGTTGGGCAGGCGCTGGGCGCTGCTTACAAAGGGACTGTAAAAGCGATTGGCGTCCATGGGCATTCTATATCCGGCCTCTGCGGGTGTGTATTGCCAGACAATTTTCAGAGTCAGCGGATCGATCTCCAGTACCCGGGAGTAGTCGCGCAGGGCGTTCTTGTTGCCTGTGGGAGCGCCGGGATTAGGCGCGCCATAGCCGGCCCACCCGCCGTTGTCAAAAACGAGCAAATTGCCTTCGCCGGGCAGCCCCCGGGGGATGAGGTGGGCATGGTGCTTGCCGATGATCCACCCGAGCCTCTTTAGGGCCGGAGTACTGTTGTAGTCGGGTCCGATCTTCCAGACAATTCTGCTGCTTTCCTTGTTGGTGATCGCAATGATATTCGTCTCGCGGGCGGACCAGATGATGTTATCGGGGTGAAAACGCGCGTCACCGTCGTCAAACCACTTGTTGGGCCCCAAAATGGACATGGAATTGACGTGCATCCAGTCTCCGCCGCAGTTGCGAACATTGGGGTTGCGGGACAAAATGTTGCGCGCTTCCTCGCTCCAGTCGAATTCGTGAAAATGTTCGTTCAAAATCCATTCCCAAACGATCTCGCCGGCCCAATCGACCTCGATGAAGCAGTCATCGAGCAGGAGCTTGTCCGAGATGTCCGGGTTGTGCACGTTCTTATGGCACAGGATCATGGTGTTGCCGTCAGTGGTGAGGGGGTCCATGCCGGGGGCGTAGTAACCTACCGGGTTTCCTTCACGCTGGAAGTCATGGTGATTGCGGGCCATCCACTGCGGTTCTTCGCCTGGATCTTCAATGTATTCATATTCGTTGAACCTCCAAACGACCTTGCCTTCCCAGTTTACCTGCACCACGTCCAGAAAATCCTGCATACCATATTGCGTGTTGCGCTCTCCGGTCGCCCCCAGCACATGACCACCGGGCAGCATTTTGTTGGGTAGACCGTGCAGGCCCTTCCACAACTTGACCTCAGTCCCATTCATATCGATGAGCAGGGCTCCCAGTTCCTTGGCTTGAAAAATAGTGTAGCCGTTCCAGCATTGGGAGGGATCGTAGATGGTAACCCCCGTGGGGTAGATACTCGGGTATGTCATGCTTCCTCCACATTTCGAAGTCCCGAAGCCACCAGGCCATTGTTGCCGAAGTTCTTCTCCCAGTCGTCAAAGGCCGGTTTTATTTCCAACAAGTGGTCATAAAAAAGGCGCCGTGCCCCTTTAGGGTCGCCCAGGGAAATCTTGTCCAGGATGGCGGGGTGCGTGGTGATGTCGTGGTAAAGGCGATCCTTTTGCCTCAGGTTCAAGATCATCTCTTGGGAAAAATCCAGGAATATATTGACCTGCATGGCAAAAAGAGGGTTTTGCGAGGCCTTGGCCACCATGCGGTGAAAGCCTATCTGCCACCGCACATATTCATCGGTTTGCTGCTGTGGGATGACCTCCAAATATTGGTGCATCTCCCGCAGGTCTTCTTCGGTGGCTCTTTCAGCGGCCAGGGCGGCCCCAGCGGGCTCAGCGAGCAGACGCACCTCGATGATGTGGGCCGGCCTCACCTGGCCCAGGCTGGCTACGTCCCGCATCACCGAGGTTACGGCGTCGTGCCTCATCTCCTGAACAAAGGCCCCGCCGCGGGAGCCCCGCTTTACCTCCACCAGCCCCGATCTCTGAAGATCCCAGACCGCCTGCCGCACGATGATGCGGCTGGTACCAAAGGCTTCTGCCAACGCTCTTTCATTGGGCAGCCTTTGCCCTGGCTGAAATTCCCCGCTGAAAATGGACTTGCGCAGTTGGCGGGACACCTGCAAAGAACGACGGGATTTGTCGATGGGCTTAAATGTCATTAAACGTATCTTTCCTTATTTCGAGCCAGCAGGAATCTTTATCCCCTGCTCTTCGTAGTATTTGGCTGCGCCGGGGTGCAACTGCATGCCGCCATTTCGCACCGCATATTCCAGGGACAAATTCTTAAGCCAGGGGTGAGTCTTGCTGCTTTTTTTAGCCTGCTCCCAGAATAACTTTGTTAGCTTATAGGCGGTGTCGTTGTCCATGTCTTTGTTCACGGACACACCCACGATGGACCCCAGGGTGTATACATCATTTGAATTGTCTACCCCTTTGCCGTAAATACCCGTGGGTATGATGCCCACCTCGCGGCCGGGTTTGGTGGTTGCCTTAATGGCCGCCGGATTGGCTTCATATGCCGCCTTGGTCAAGCCCAACAAATGCAGCTTGGATGTCAGGGCCAGTTGCTCCACCTGAGGAAAGGGCGCGACACCGCCGGCCACGTAAACGTCGAACTGACGGTCCTGAAAACCCTGGAAAGCCGAAGACCAGCTTCCTTTGACGTTGTCGAAGTCCTTGTTGGGTTTCATGCCCGTGGTCGCCTCCACCCATTCCCGGGAGGCGTTCCAGGCCCCGCCGCCGGGAGGCCCCAGGAAGACGCGCTTCCCTTTCATGTCCTTAAGCTCCTTGATCCCGGCATCAGCATAGGTCACAAAGTGATATTGGCCGTAGGGGAACCAGAAAAGCAGCCTGAGATTCTCGGCCAGCTTCGGCGCAGCACTCAACTTCTTGTACATGGCCTTTTGTTTCTTCATAAGAAAATAGATCACCGGACTGGTCATGCAGAGATCGATCTTGCCTTTGGCCAGGTCGATCTGGTGTTTGGTGGCCGCACCGGTGGCGTCCACTTTGATGTTCAGATCATCCTGCGCCTGGTTGATCATCGTTGCCATGGTGCTCATGGTCAAATAGGCCGAAGAACCCGGGGCGATGGTGGACATTTTGAGTGTCTCGGCGGCTTGCACGCTGGTGGTTATCACCAGGAAAAGGGCGCCGGTAAGGATCGCCCGCCAGATAAGTTTCTTGCTCATATTGCCCTCCTTTGGAATTGAGTTGGTTGTTTTTGCAGCCTACGAACCGACTGCAAGTTCACTAACAGACATCCCGCCAGCAGTCCTCCTCCTGCCAGGCCGGAAAGTACTCCCGGAATGATCATCAGAACCGCCGCCAACAGACGCCCCGCGCGCTGCCAAATGGGCAGGCTGTTCCATTCCCAGCCTCCCAGACCCGTGGCGATTCCCCAGGTTGCCGTGAAGAAAATGAAAAGCGCCCACAACAGGCCCCCGAAGCTGAAAGGGGCGACAATCAGCAGAAGATCCGAATGAAAAACAAACAGGTAGGGGATGATGAATCCGGCGATGGCCAAGCGGGTCGCCTCGAACCCGGTCCTCATGGGATCGGCCTCGGCGATAGGGGCGGCGGCAAAGGCTGCCAGGGCCACCGGAGGGGTGACCACACTCAAGACGCCGAAATATACCACAAACAGGTGGGCTGCCACCAATGAAAGCCCAAGTTTCTGCAGGACAGGCCCCAGCACGATGGCAATCATCAGGTAGGCAGCTCCCGTGGGTACGCCCATGCCCATCACCAGGCATGCAAGCATGACGAAGAACAGGGCCATCCACAGGTTGCTGGAGGCCACCGACAGCACCGTTTCGGCGAACATGAGACCGATGCCCGACATGTTGATCACCCCAATGACAAAGCCGATAGCGCTGACGATGACCATCAGTATGGCGCAGGTCTTGCCTGAATCCACCAGGGCTCGCCACCATGTTGCGGGACGCCGAAAATCGGGGAATAGCAACAGACTGAGCACAAATGCGGTGATCAATGCGTAGAAACCGGCGTTCTGAGCGGTTCGCCCGGTAACCAGTACACCGATGATAACCCCGAGGGGAACCACCAGAGCGAGGCTCTTTATCAGGTCATCCCTGGTCAGGTTGACGCTGTCCTCGCTGGACAACGCCGCAACTCCCAGCCTTTTGGACTCGATGAAAATCACTATGAACAGGGAGCTGTAATACATGATAGAGGGAATAAGGGCGGCGATGATGATTTTGAGATAGGGAATGCCAGTGATGTCAGCCATGAGAAAAGCCACCACGCCCATTACCGGCGGCATGATCTGCCCCCCCGTGGAGGCCGCCGCCTCCACCGCGCCTGCGAAGCTGGGTCTAAAACCGACTTTTTTGATGATGGGTATGGTGAAAACGCCGGTGGAAACCACGTTGGCTACCGCGGTTCCGGAAAGCGATCCGAACAGGGCCGACGCAAACACGGAGGCATGCGCCGGCCCCCCTGCAAAGCGACCGGTGACGGCCATGGCTATCTTGAGTAAAACAGCGCCCGCACCCGACTGCTGCAATACGGCACCAAAAACAATGAACACCAGAACAGTCCGACTCACCACTTCCACGGGCCGGCCAAAGACGCCGTCAGTGGAGAACCATAGGTTCTCCGCCACGTGCTTCCAGCCCACACCGGCGCCTCCCAGGCCAAGGGGCAACAGCACATAAACGGCCGCTAAACCCACTACCGCCAGCATGGGGATGCCGAAGAAGCGGTAGCTCAGATAAGTGATGAGGGCAATGGCCACCCAGCCAAAGCCATTCTGCCACGGGCTGATTTCGATTATGGCGTCCTCCTGCTCGAACATAATCAGGCCCCATTCCCAAAAAATGTAAACCAGGGAGAGAGCCATCAGGCCGTGCAGAGCGAGTCGGGTATAATTGGGAGACTTCGCACCCTTATCATGCTCAATGCGCAAAAAGGAAATCAATAGGGCTAGGAGCACTGTAAGCCCCGAAACCACTACCATGTCGAAAACGCCGATAGCGGATACTATGACTGCAAAAAGGGACAGTCCTGAACACAATATCTCTAATGTTAATCTAACGCTACGGGTCAAGGCGATTCCCCGCAAAAGGTAATTTTGTATCGCGGTGGAGTGTCTATAAAAAAACTCACAAGAGATAACAGGCAAGTGTGCTGGAAAAAGGATGCTCCCGACAGAATAACGCACTCTGTTTTGAACCCCGAATTCATGCCCGCTCACATCCGACTGAATGGGTAATGGAAAATGGGTTACCATTTAAAATTGCCGCTTGTCAACAAAAAAACAAATTATGGATCTTACGCACTTTCTTCATCCATGTTGTGGGCAGAGCACAACGTACCGGTTTTTGGCAAAATCGAGTCTGCAGAGTATCTTATAAGGAAGAGATCCTGCGGAGAAGATGTCATCCTCTTGAATCCATTGGATGGGGAACTGTCCTGAAGCCAAAAATTCATCAGTCGGTACTCGTTATCTGAACGATTTCTGAGATAGTTGGGGTTGGCAGTACGATTTGATATGTCATGGGGGCGAAGGGT